>NZ_DJDM01000029.1:0-109260 GCF_002431085.1 Empedobacter sp. UBA5924 | reverse complement strand
TACTCGTCTTTCGTATTGCGGTTGCAAATATACGGCTGGATTATTCGTTTTTCCAAACATACTTTACTTTTATTTTACATTCTAATCTTAAGTCGCTGGTACAATGGAAAATATTTTTTGTTTTTTTTAGATATGAGAAGTGAGATACAAGGTTTTAAAAGATAAAAGCCCGTTTTTACCGCAGAAAATGATTAGACGTTTTGCTTTTCTTGAACAAAAGAAAAGCAAAATGGATACTTTTGAAGGAACTACTCGGGAGAAATTCTACGAAGTAGAATCTATTTATAAATAAAAAAAGCTCGAATAAATCGAGCTTCATATAATTATTCATTCCATAATATTATACGAGATGTTCCAAAATTGTATTTAATTCTTGTAATTCGACCAAGAAACCATCGTGTCCAAAAATAGAATCAATTTCGATGAATTTTGCATTTGAAATATGATTCGCTATAAATTTTTGCTCACTTGGCGGAAATAATATATCCGAAGATATACCTATAACTATTGTATTGGATGAAATTTGAGCCAATGATTTCTCTAAAGACTCTCTCTTTCGAGCCAAATTTTGTGAATCCATCGCTTTCGAAAGTGTCCAATATGAATGTGCATTAAATCGATTTGCTAATTTTTCACCTTGATATTTTTGATAAGAAGACGCTTTGAAATCGTTGTAAACAGAATCCTTGTCTTTTTGCTTCTGTTCATATATAATATAGGTACGATAAGACAACATCGCAATTGTACGCGCCGCAATCAATCCATTTCTTCCTCCATCCTCAATTTTATCGTTAAAAGTTGAATCGGCTTCGATAGCCAAACGCTGCGATTCGTTGAACGCAATTCCCCATGGAGAATGTACCGCATTTGTCGCCAACAAAACCAAATTATCCACTTTAACTTGATCAAGTAACGTAAATTCTAACGCTTGTTGACCACCGAGTGAACCACCTATTAATAAATGAATAGTTGAAATTCCTAAATGATCTGCCAACAATTGGTGCGCATTTGCCATATCTTTTATCGTAATTGTAGGAAAATCTCGATAATAAGGCGAATTTGTTTCAGGATTTGTAGACAACGGATTTGTCGTTCCATAATTAGAACCAATCACATTGGCGCAAATAATAAAATGATCTTTTGGATTGAATAATTCATTTTCTCCAAAAAGACCAGCCCACCAATCAAAAACATCCGAGTTTGCCGTTAAAGCATGACAAACCCAGATGATATTATTTTTTTCGGGATTCAACGTTCCCGCTGTATGATAAGCAATGGTTAAATTTTCGAGAATTTGACCATTTTCTAATTGAAATGGCTTTGTATAATTATATTGATAAAAATTCACTGAATTAATTTATAGCTAATAATACTTTGTTTACTTAATTTTATCAAAAGCTCGCTGAAGATCATTTTTGATATCATCAATATATTCAATTCCGACAGAAAGACGCAATAAACCAGGAAAAACTCCAGCAGATTTTTGTTCATCATCGCTCAGTTGTTGATGAGTTGTTGCAGAAGGATGAATAATTAACGATTTTGCATCGCCAACATTTGCCAAATGACTAATCAATTCTAAACTATCAATAAATTGATTCGCTTTGTCTGCATCACCTTTAATTTGGAATGATAAAACAGCTCCGAAACCATTTTTCAAATATTTTTTTGCCAAATGATGACTTGGAGAAGTAATTAATCCAGGATAATTCACTTTTTCAACTTGCGGATGAAGTTCTAACCAACGCGCAATTTCTAACGTATTGTCCAAATGTTTCTGAACTCTTAACGACAACGTCTCTAAACCTTGTAACAATAAAAAAGAATTGAACGGTGAAATTGCTGGACCAAAATCGCGCAAACCTTCGACGCGGGCACGAATAATAAACTGAATATTACCAAAAGGACCATTCACTCCAAAAACATCGGAAAAAACTAAACCATGATAACCTTCTGATGGTTCAGAAAATTGTGGAAATCTACCATTACCCCAATTATAATTTCCACCATCCACGATAACTCCACCGATAGAAGTTCCGTGTCCACCGATCCATTTTGTTGCAGATTCTACGACAACGTTTGCTCCATGCTCTAAAGGTTTGAAAATATAACCGCCCACACCAAACGTATTATCCACAATAAATGGAATGTTATATTTTTGTGCAATTGCAGCGATTGCTTCAAAATCTGGAACATTAAAACTCGGATTTCCTATCGTTTCTGCATAAATCGCTTTTGTATTTTCATCAATTAATGATTCAATTTTTGCTGGATCTGCATCTTCAGCAAAGCGAACATCAACACCTAAACGCTTAAAACCAACTTTGAATTGATTATATGTTCCGCCATAAAGATTAGAAGCCGAAACAAAATTATCTCCTGATTCTAAAATATTATTTAAAGCAATAAATTGTGCCGCTTGTCCCGATGAAACAGCTAATGCCGCAACACCACCTTCCAGCGCAGCAATACGTTTTTCGAAAACGTCAGTTGTTGGATTCTGAATTCTTGTGTAAATATTACCAAATTCTTTCAAAGCAAATAAATTTGCTCCGTGTTCGGCATCATTAAATACATAAGAAGATGTTTGATAAATTGGAACAGCGCGAGAGCCTGTTGATGGGTCTACTTCTTGACCTGCGTGTACTTGTAAAGTATCGAAATGTAATTGTTTTTCTGTTGACATAATAAAATTGTTTTGAATGTGACTACGATTAATAAATAGTAGGGTAGGTTAGTTAGCTAAAATTAGCAGCTGCACATTCGAATTTTACTATTGATACAATTATAGATGCTCTGAAGCAGGACGCCGTGTCCAAAAGAATGTTTTTTAGAATTGTACTTCATCTTTAAAAAAATTATTCATTTCTAACTACACTTTGTAGTTTTATATTTTATGTGAAATTAGAATAATTTTCTAAATAATAAAATTTATAATTAGTTTTTAGAAAATAAATCTATTAAATTGATTTAAAAAGAATATTCATGCCAAAAAGTTAAAAATATTTCTTTCGAAATCTATAAAAAGGATTTAAACAGAATAAAATTTGAAGTAAAAAAGAGAATATTAAGTAGAAAACATAAAAAAAGGAGATCAAAATTGATCTCCTTTTAAGTTTTATGATAAAAAAGTAATTAGTTTGCTAAAACGATTACTTTATTATTGCTCATTTCAATTGTTCCTCCTTTGATATCTAACAATAATGTAGATTCGTTTGATGGAGAAGTGTAAACTTTGCCAGATTGATTATCGAAATCTTCGAAAGTTTTTGTGTGAACTTTAATTTTAATTGTTCCTTCACCTAAAGTTGCAACGATAGGAGCGTGGTTATTTAATAACTGAAATTCACCATCTTTACCTGGTAAAGTAACAGCATCTACTTCTGCATCGAAAACTACGAATTCTGGCGTAATAATTTGTAAGTGCATAATCCTATTGTTTTTAAAAAAAAGAGTACTTAGCAACTTTCAAAAAGAAAAGAAACGTAAGCACTCTTTATATGGTTAAATTATATTATTTAGCTTCTGCTAACATTTTTTCTCCAGCTTCAATCGCTTCTTCGATTGTACCACGTAAGTTGAATGCAGCCTCAGGATATTGGTCAACTTCACCATCTAAGATCATGTTGAATCCTTTGATTGTATCTTTGATATCTACTAAAACACCTGGGATACCTGTAAACTGTTCTGCAACGTGGAATGGTTGAGATAAGAAACGTTGGATACGACGTGCACGGTGTACAACTAACTTATCCTCTTCTGATAACTCTTCCATACCTAAAATCGCGATGATATCTTGTAAAGCATTGTAACGTTGTAAGATTTCTTTTACACGTTGTGCTGTTTCGTAATGTTCTTTACCAATAATTGCTGGTGATAAGATACGAGATGTAGAGTTCAATGGATCTACCGCTGGGTAAATACCTAATGAAGCAATTTTACGATCTAATACCGTTGTAGCATCTAAGTGCGCGAAAGTCGTAGCTGGCGCAGGGTCAGTTAAATCATCGGCAGGTACATATACCGCTTGTACAGAAGTAATAGATCCGTTTTTAGTAGATGTAATACGCTCTTGCATAGCACCCATTTCAGTTGCTAATGTTGGCTGATAACCTACGGCTGATGGCATACGTCCTAATAAGGCAGAAACCTCAGAACCTGCTTGTGTAAAACGGAAGATATTATCTACGAAGAATAATACGTCACGTCCTTGACCTTGTCCATCTCCATCACGGAAATATTCAGCTAATGTTAAACCTGTTAAAGCAACACGAGCACGTGCACCTGGAGGTTCATTCATTTGTCCGAAAACGAAAGCTGCTTTAGACTCTTTCATGTTTTCACTGTTTACTTTAGATAAATCCCAAGATCCACCTTCCATAGAGTGCATGAAATCTTCACCGTAATTAATTAATCCAGCTTCAATCATCTCACGCATTAAGTCATTACCTTCACGAGTACGCTCACCAACACCAGCGAATACAGATAAACCTCCGTGTCCTTTTGCGATGTTGTTCATCAACTCCTGAATTAATACTGTTTTACCTACTCCGGCACCACCAAATAAACCAATTTTACCACCTTTTACGTATGGCTCTACTAAGTCAATTACTTTAATACCTGTAAATAAAACTTCTGCAGATGTTGATAATTCTTCGAATTTTGGAGCTGGACGGTGAATAGGTAAACCATTTTCTTTGTCTAAATTCCCTAAACCATCAATAGCATCTCCAACTACATTAAATACACGTCCTTTGATGTTTTCTCCGATAGGAACCATAATTGGTTTTCCTAAAGCGATAACTTCTTGACCTCTTTGTAAACCATCAGAACTATCCATTGCGATACAACGTACAGTATCTTCACCGATGTGTTGCTCAACTTCAAGAATTAATGTTTCTTTTCCTTGACGAGGAACCTCTAATGCATCATAAATATTTGGAAGGCCTTCTGCGTTATCAAAAATAACGTCAATTACAGGTCCAATAACCTGTGCAATCTTACCTTTCTTTTGATTTGCCATTATATGAAATGATTTAGTTTATTTTATTTGGGTGCAAAGGTAAGTTAAAAACATTGTATAATTTATATACTTTTTAAGATTTTTGTCATAATATTTTGATTAGTAATCAGAATATTACAATCAAAGGAAATTAAAAATAGATTTGAAGTTCGATTTGAAAGCCTTAATTTTGTGCAAAATCATTTTTAGTGAACGTTTATCAATCCTTAGAAGAAATCAAACCAATCAAACGTCCTGTCCTTACTTTGGGCATGTTTGATGGTGTGCACATTGGACACCAATCTATTCTAAAACAACTCAATACAATTGCAAAAGAAATTGATGGAAAAAGTGTTTTGATTACTTTTAATCCACATCCTCGAATGGTTTTACAACCAAATTGTGATCTTAAATTTTTGAACACTTTAGAGGAAAAAGAAAATGTTTTGCGTCAATTTGGGTTAGAACATTTGATTATTCAAGCGTTTACAACAGATTTTTCGCAAGTAACTTCTGTCGAATTTGTCAAGAATTTATTGGTTGATAAAATTAATATTGATACGCTAGTGATTGGCTACGATCATCATTTCGGGAAAAATAGAGAAGGAAATTTTGAACAATTACAAGTTCTTTCGAAAAAATATGGTTTCAATTTGATTCAATTGCAAGCTGTCGAAGAAAATGATGTGGCGGTGAGTTCTACAAAAATTAGAAATGCACTTATCGAAGGAAATATCGCGTATGCGAATAAAGCGTTGAACTATCAATATCCGCTTTCTGGAGAAGTTGTTCATGGTGACAAAATTGGTCGTACACTTGGTTTTCCTACCGCTAATTTACAAGTTGATCCCAATAAATTAATTCCAAAAGATGGCGTTTATGCGGTTGATGTTTTTGTGGATGATCAGAAATATTTAGGTTTATTAAGCATCGGATTTAGAGAAACGGTTACCAATTCTCGTGAACATCGAGTAGAAGTGAATATTTTGGATTTTGATCGAGATATTTATGGAGAAACAATTCGCCTTGAATTTTTAGGACATTTGCGAGATGAAAAGAAATTTGATTCGTTAGATGATTTAATCATCGCGATGAATCAAGACAAAGAAAATGCAATAAATTTATATGGAAATAATTAAAAAAAGGTTCGCTAAAAGCGAACCTTTTTTTAATCTCTATTTATTATAATATTTAAATATTTCTTTTTTATTTTTTTCCAAAACTCCCAAAAGCGTCGCATCAACCTTTGGTTCGTTTGTTATTAAAACAATCTTATCATTTACTTTCTCAAATGTAATGACAAGATTATTCGTTGTACTTTCAAACGAAATTTTATCTTTTAATTTCTTTTGTAATTTAAAATTAGTACGTAAAATATCCGATTTTACTGTAAACTTTAAAGGTTTATAAACAATTGCAGATTTGTCAATTACAGATTTTTTTGGCGAAACTTCCATCACCGAAGCTGTTTCTAACGAAGCATTTGCAGCACGTGTTTCTGCAACAACCGTCATTTTCATCACATCAGAAGTATCTTTTAGCTTAGCATTTTGTCTGCTTACACCATTTGCAACTACAATACCAGAAGCTTTTCCAGCTAACTTATCCGAAATAACTGAATCTTTTATAGAACCCAAATTCTGATTACTTGTTTTAGCATATTGTCTTTCTTTTTCTATTGAATCTAAAACCTTAGAACGAGCTTCCATCGCTTGCGGTGCTGATAAAGTAACTGGAGCATTCGATGCAGAAGCATTAGATAATTGAGGAAAATATCCTTCGTCAGCAATTACACTAGCAGAATGTCCTTCAATTACTTTATAAACAGGCTGTTTTGTAACTTTATCATTCTTTACTATTTCTAGAGGTTTTTCCAAATCTTTATCTTTCGATTCCAAAACCACTATTTCTTCTTGTTCAGCAGGCGATTGCTCGATAACTGGGACATTTGTTTTGACAATTTCAAGTGAATTTTCTCTATTTTCAGTATTAATATTCTCGATAAAAAGCACAAAGTAAGGAATCGCAATCAACGCGAAAACGGCAGCAGAAAACCATACACTCGAAACAAATTCGCGAATAGGTTTCTTCTTCTTTTCCTCCTTCTGCAAACCAGATTCAATACGTTTCCACACCAAATCACTCGGCTTTTCGCCGACTGTTTCGCTACTTCTTGATCGAAATAAATCTTCTATTGGATCGTTTGTGTTCACGATAAATTTGATTTTATATTTTCATTCTTACTTAACATATCCTTCAATTTCGTCTTCGCTAAATTAAGTTGCGATTTAGATGTTCCTTCTGTAATGCCCAAACTTTCGGCAATTTCTTTGTGCTTATATCCCTCAATAACGTAAAGGGTAAACACGAGACGACAGCCTTCGGGTAGATAATCGAGGAGTTTCATCACATCATCTTCTTCGATTTGTTGCGAAGCTTCTTGATTAGATGAAATAGAAGAGGAGTAATCGTCTACATTAAGGTGAAAAATTTTATTTTTCCGCAACTCCATCAAACATTCATTAATCATAATTCTTCGCATCCATCCTTCAAAACTTCCTTCGAACGAATAATTTTCAAGATTCTGAAAAATCTTCAAAAAACCTTTTACCAACGCATCTTCCGCTTGTTGTATATCGGTAAAATAACGTTTACAAACCGCAAAAAATCGCGCATCATATTTTTCGTAAAGCAGCCGCTGTGCTTTCGAATCATTGTTGATACAAGCTTTTATGAGTTGTTTTTCGTCCAAAATACTTTTTCTTTCTCAGTGTTTAGATGCGAAAATTACGCTTATGGTTGCTTTGATAGCGTAAAATATTTGTTAAAGTTCTGAAAACTTATTCATTAAACATAAAAAAGTCGCTACAAGAGCGACTTTATATAAGTTTTTAATTGAAAATATTATCCAACTAAATTGTGTTTTACTAGATATTCTGCAATTTGAACCGCATTTGTAGCTGCTCCTTTGCGTAAATTATCCGCAACAATCCAACAATTTAATGCATTTGGTTGAGATAAATCACGACGAATACGACCTACAAAAACATCGTCTTTCCCTTCTGAATAGAAAGCCATTGGATAAGTATTTGTGTCTGGATTATCTTGTACTGTTACACCTTCCTGTTCTGCTAATAATTTGCGAACTTCGGCTAAATCAAAATCATTCTCAAATTCAATATTCACCGACTCCGAATGTCCTCCTTGCACAGGAACACGAACCGCAGTAGCTGTAATATTCATTTCATCCACACGCATAATTTTACGAGGCTCACGAGTCAATTTCAATTCTTCTTTTGTATAACCTGTTTCTTCATCAAACACATCACAATGAGGCAATGCATTTTTGAAAATTTGGTATGGATAAACTTTCGCTACATCACGTCCTTCAATTTCTCCATTCAATTGCTCCACAGCATCTTTACCTGTTCCCGTAACTGATTGATAAGTAGAAACAACTACACGTTTAATTCCGTATTTTTTGTGTAAAGGATTAAGAACCATTACCAATTGAATCGTTGAACAGTTAGGATTTGCGATAATTTTATCATTTGTTGTTAAAATATCTGCATTGATTTCTGGTACAATCAACGGACGATCTGGATCCATTCTCCAAGCCGATGAATTGTCAATTACAGTTGTTCCGACTTCTGCAAACTTAGGCGCCCACTGTTTGGAAGTTTCTCCACCTGCTGAAAAGATTGCGATATCAGCTCGCATTTCTACAGCATCCTGCATTGATACAATTTTGTATTCTTTTCCTTTGTATTCAATAGTTTTTCCTATTGATCTTTCTGATGCTACTGGTATAATTTCAGTGATTGGAAAATTTCTTTCTTCCAAAACTTGGAGCATAACTCTGCCGACCATTCCGGTAGCGCCTACGACTGCTATTCTCATTTGTTTATTAAATAATATATTAAAAAATTTCGAATTGCTAATTTACAGATTATTTTGATACATTTTTCTCTATTTCATAGGTTTAGCAATCAATTTGATATGATATATTTTATGTTATGATGTTAATTCAGGTTTTTAAACTTTTCCTCGAATTAAAATTTATAAAACTCTTTTTTATAAGAATTTTGAACACAAAAAAAGTGGAACAAATTGCTCCACTTTTTAAAATATTTTTGAAATAACCTTCAAATTTAGTCTTAAGCAAACTCGTTGTAAGCTGCTTTTAAATTTTCTGCGATAGCTGCTGCAGAGTGTCCTTCGATGTGGTGACGCTCTAACATATGTACTAATTCACCATCTTTGAATAAAGCAACAGCTGGAGAACTTGGAGGAAATGGAGCAAAAAACTCACGTGCTTTTGCTACAGCATCTTTATCAAATCCTGCGAAAACTGTTGTTAAATGTGTAGGAACTTTATCATTATCTAATGACATTACAACTCCTGGTCTTGCAGCACCTGCAGCACAACCACAAACACTATTTACCATTACCAAAGTTGTTCCTTCTTGTTTGATTGCTGCTTCTACTTGTTCTGGAGTAGTTAAATCTTCAAAACCATTAGAAGTCAACTGAGCCTTCATCGGCATTACTATTTCTGCTGGATACATATTGTTCTTTTTTTGTTTTAAATAAAAATAAATTATTTTCAAAGTTACATAATTCTAAAACTTTTTAGAATACTTACTTTTGCAGTTACAAATTTACGTAGAATTTAGCAATATGAAATTGACTTTTGGTAAGAATGAGAAACTTAAAAGCAGAAAAGCATTCGATGAATTGTTTTCTGATGGAAAAACATTTGTTTCTCATCCGATTAGATTTGTCTACAAAATCAAACCGAAAGCGGATTACAATATAAGAGTAGGAGTAAGTGTTGGAAAGAAAAAATTCAAACACGCGGTTGATCGAAATTTATTGAAACGTCGTGCTAAAGAAGCTTACAGATTGAATAAATTGTTACTTGAACCTAATGAAAATTATTCGGTTGATTTGGTGATGATTTATACTTCTACAAAACATCAACCTTTTGAGGTGATAGAACAATCTGTCAAAACTTTATTAGAAAAATTAAACGAAGCGATACAAACAAAAAAAGATTAATCCTAGGATTAATCTTTTTCATTTATTATAAGTTGTAAAACTGTTTATTTCTTAAGATTTGCTTGCAATCTGAAAAAACTAAAGTATACAGATACTAAAATTAATCCACAAACTGATGCTCCAATTCCTAAAACGCTACGAAAGTTTTCTTCAGCCATAAAACCAGCTTTATAATCCATCTCATATAGGTTGTAACCTAAACCTATCAACAAAACGATTGTCGCGATATAAATATATGTTTTCATTAGATAATGAATTTTTAAATTTTAATTTCATTCATAAACAATGCACCGATATTTGACGTAAATAATTTGATTGCGATTGACAATAAAATTACTCCAAATACTTTTTTCAGTACCGATAAAACGCCAGGTCCCATCCATTTTTCGAGTTTTCCTGCGAATTTCAGCACCAAATATACGATTAACATATTTAATATAATCGCTATCACAATGTTAATATCTGCAAACTGCGAACGAAGCGAAAGTACAGTTGTCAACGATCCCGCACCCGCAACTAACGGAAACGCAATAGGAACGATGGATGCAGAGTTAGATTCGACTCCTTTCTGGATCTCAATTCCTAAAATCATTTCAATAGCGATGATAAAAATCACAAATGCACCAGCCACAGCAAATGACTGAACATCAACACCAACTAATTTCAAAATTTTTGTTCCGAAAAACAAAAACGAAATCATCATAATTCCTGCTGCAATCGAGGCTTTTTCGGACTGAATATGTCCAACTTTGCTCCGAATTCCTACAATAATTGGAATACTTCCTAAAATATCGATAACTGCAAAAAGTACGGCGAAAGTTGTTCCGATTTGATTGAAAGAGAATTTCTGAAAAAATGATATTATATTTTCCATTCGTATTTAGTTATAATTAATTGGTTGATGCAAAAATAGAAGTTTTTATGAACAATTTTTCATAAAAAAGCAATAAATCAATTCTTAATCCAACCAATTCTTAAAATCTGCCACTTTTTCGCGACTCACAATCATATCTTGTTCATTGTAAGTATTCAAAATTATTTTTAATCTTGAATTAGAATACATTGTAATTTCTTTAATCGAATCGATTTGGATGATTTGACTACGATTAATTCTAAAAAACTTTTTCGGGTCGATTTGTTCTTCCACTTTATCCAACGAAAAATCTACCAAATAATTTCGGTTTTCTTTTGTATGAATATACGTTGCTTTGTTTTCGCTAAAAAAACATTCGATATTATCGATTTCTATAATTTTGATTGATGTTCCTATTTTAATCGAAAAACGTTCTTTAAATTTTTCTGTTTGATTATTCGAAAAAAGACTTTTCAATTCATTTAGATTGAAACTTGAAGATGCTTGCTGAAATTGTCTTTCAAATTTTTCAATAGCAAACTTCAATTCCTCTTCATCAACAGGTTTCAACAAATAATCAACCGAGTTTAGTTTAAACGCTTTCAATACATATTCGTCATAAGCAGTCGTAAAAATAATCGCAGACGAAACATCTACTTGATTAAAAATCTCAAATGATAACCCATCTGATAACTGAATATCCAGAAAAATTAAATCAGGATTTGGATTCGTTTTCAACCACGCTACACTTTCTTCTACAGAGTGCAACATTTCGTGTATTTGATAACCCAATTTTTCTACACGTCGCTTTAATAAACGCGCTGCAGGCTTTTCATCTTCTATAATTAGTATTTTCATAGTTTTTTTTAAGTTAATTCACGAATCGGTTTTCTTTCAAAAATTTTGTTCCAAACAAATAATAAAGCAAGTATAATGACAAAAATGATCAATGTTGCAAGATTTGTCTTAGCCATTAAAGCGTGAATTGTAGCTGGAACGATAATCGATTTTGTTCGAATTGTTGAAAAAGTTAATACAAAAGAAAAAACAATGCACAATAACATAAAAATTCCAAAACCTCCAAACTGATCGAAATCTTTAAAAATAAATAAGTGCCAAACTGCCCAAAATATTCCCGTTATAATGCTTTTTATTATCCAAAATATATTGCCTAAAGCATCATTCAAATAACCTCGCCACGTATATTCTTCCATAATATCATAAAGCAACGTAACAGAAATAAAAATCGCTGCCCACAAATGTTTATTAATTCCGTAATCGTTATTTATCCCATAAATTGAATAACCAACGAGTAATATAAATGGAAAAATCAATGTTTTGAAACCTTCTTTTCCTAGAAGAGAGACTTCTTTTTTAACTTTAGAGAATTTATAGAAAAGTAAACTAATTAGAAAAATAATCAACCCATGATTCATATTCCAAGGCAGTTGAAAATCGACTAAACCTCCAAAAATCAATTGTAAAAAATTAGGACATTTACGAATCAGAAAAGTTCCGATTAATATCAATCCATAAAAAATAATTATTCTAACCCAATTTGTTTGCTTTATTTGATTTATAAAATTCATTTATTGCCACTTTTTATTTTGCTCTTTTTCCAAGATTTCTTTGGCTTTATTCTCTTCCCAACCAGAACCATACGCAAAAACTTTTACAGCATTTAGTGCAACGCCCAATCCCCAACCTAAAACTGGCCAATAAAACCACCAATGTCCATTATTTGTAACTAAATTCAGAATAAAAAAGAATAAACTCATTACAACATAAGTTCCTAAATGCGCATAAAACTTTTTCAATTCTTTTGCACGCTCTATTGCACGTAAATAAGCTTGTTGTTCGTCAAAATTTTGTGTATTCATAGTTGTATTTTTTTGTGTTAATATGGGAAGTTCTACACGAAATAGTTGTTCATTTTTTTCGATGTTCACTTCTCGGTTAGAAATTAATTGATAACGATTAATAATATTTTTCAGCCCAATTCCTGTCGAATCTTTAATGGTTTCTTTTGGTTGGAAAGAATTTTCAATTATCAAATAATTATCTTTTTTATAAATTTTAATTTTCAAAGGTTTTTGATCAGATACAATATTGTGTTTGATTGTATTTTCTAATAAAATCTGCAAAGAAAGTGGCACAATAAATTCGGTTTCAGAGAAAGTTATTTGTTCAATTTCGAAATCGATGCTATTTTCAAATCTTAATTTTAGAAGGTTGACATAGGTTTTTGCAAAATTTATTTCTTCTTGAATCGACACAACTTCTTTGTCTTTTTGTTCTAAAACATATCGATAAATCTTAGAAAGCGATGTTGTAAAATCTATCGCATTATCTGGATTTTCTTCAATCAAACCAGTTAAAACATTCAAACTATTGAATAAAAAATGTGGGTCTAATTGACTTTTTAAGGTTTCGAATTGTGCAGTTGCTGTTTCTGCTTTTGTTGATTCGATAACAATTTTACGTTCTAATTTATTTTTCTTTCGATCGATAATAAAGAATAAAAACAAAAAGAAAACCGTGATAACTGCAACTAAAAGATAATTGATCGATTGATCGTAAAAAATATATTTCTGCAAAAGGAGATTCGCAAACTCCACGAATACATAATACAATACCAACGTATAAATAATAGAACGTAAAAAATACTTTCTTAAAACTTTTTCTGGTTTAGGCGAATCTGGTACATCTATTCTATATTCATTAAAAATGCTTGTATTCACAAAAGATGCTGCAACACTGAACGAAAAATATCCGATAAAATATTTGATAGCTTCTGGATGAAAAAATTGATTGAATGATACATTTGGAGATGTAAAAAATATCACGCTATAAATCAAAACATTGATTACAAATAGAATCAAAATATTACGAACAATTAACTTTTTGTCAGAAACAATAATTCCTTCTAAGAATTTTAAAAAGACCAACCCTAAAGCAACAAATTTTAGAAAGTTTCCTGTTAACAAGCCTACTTCTACACCTAAATCAAAATTTGAATTATTTTGAAAATTAATTGTACTAAAATCAAATACATATACTAAAATTGCAAATGAAAATACAAATGAAAATAATCTCAAATATCCTTTATAATACTTATCCATATCAAGCAATCAAATTAATTAACCAAAAAATAATTTCGTGAATAAATTGTGCAACTAAAGCTATCATTATAGTACGTTTTTACATTCGTTATTCAACAAGGCTTCGGCACGATTTTTTCCCCATATCGGTTCATTATTTTTTGGCTTTTCAGCATTAAATAAAGCTAAAGATTTTTTTACATTTTTACAATCTTGTGTAATATCCATTCCTCTATATTTTGCAGCATTGATATTAAACTCAGCCAAACCTAAAACAGAACGCGGATTAGTTGGATTTAACATCAACGATTTTTGATAGATTTGTACTACTTCTGGATAATAAATTGCTCCATTTTGCATTGGATTCTGCACAATTTCTGCTGTTAAATACAAGGCTTTCAAATTGAGAATTTCTACATTTAATGGATTATTTCTGACTAAATCATCGATTTGAGTTTTTACATTCAAAAGAATTTTTTCATTTTTAGTAATATCTTTTGATTCGAACGTTTTCAAAACTTCAGAAAAAGTCAAGTAATATTTTGGTAACCATTCATTTGGATAATCATTTATTAATTGCTTAAAATTAGCTTCAGAAGAATGATTTCCTTTGTTCCATTCCGTTAAAGTTTTATTCATATCTGATTCAAAATTCTTTTGTGCAAAAGTTGATACAGTGAATAAAATTGCGATTGTTAAGAAAATTGTTTTCATCATTTGTGTTTTTTTATTTGTTGAGTCAAAGTTCTTACAAACACTTTTCGTTTGAAATTATATGTTACCGAATTGTCAATTTTTGAGGATGAGTTGTAAGAGCAAAAATAAAAGGGACAACTCAAAACTGAGATTGTCCCTTTTACTATCTAAAAAACTTGAAATTTATTTTCGTAATAATTCTTCGGAAATATTTTGCGTAGCTTCGAAAACTTCTTCTAAATTTTGATGCAAACCACCAAAGGCATATTTAGCTTGTCGTGCGTTGTTCAGCAACAATTTCCATTGTTCTACGGCTAATTCACTCACACCATTTTCAATCAATTTATTTGCAATCACCTCGTCAGAAAAATGAGCTAAATCTGTATTCGTTTTTAATAGCGCGGCATTACACAAAATATTTTCTTGTAATTGATAAAAATCTTTTTGGTCTTCAACGTTTATTTTTTGCTTCAATTCATCTAATTCAGCAGAAATTTGACTCGAATTTATCGTTGGTTTTTCAACCAAAGTAAACTTTTGGGTTTCTGTTTTTGGTTGGTATGATTCAAAATTATTTTGCTCGTTAAGAGGTTTTATTTTTGGTTCAATTTTTTGTTTTTGTGTCGGGTTATTTTTCTTTCTCATCAAAAATAAACTTCCAGCACTCAATGCAATTACACCACCAGTTAACCACAACCAACCGCTTTTTCCTTCTTTCACATCGTTCGTCATTTCTTCTATTTTATCAGAAATTGTCGAATCTGGTGAATTAGAAGCCACAGCCGTTGCAGAAGAAGTTTTAGAACCTGAAACAGACAAATTAATCGAATCTGATTTCAAGGTTACATATTTCTCTTTAACAGGATCGAAATAACAAAATTCTACAGGCGAAATCGTATATTCTCCTCCAAAATTTGGGACAAGAACTGTTTGCTCAGCAACTTTTCCTTTCATTCCTGTATCATAGGTTTTATATGCATCGCGTTTTTTCGGTGCGAATTTTTCTAAATTTTTTGGCGTCGTAATTTCAGGTAAATTAATCGTATTAAAGTTTCCTGTTCCAATAATTTCAACATCAAAATTTACACTTTCATTGGTTGCAACTTCTTTTTTATCAACCGAAGCGTTCATTTTAAATTGACCAACTGCACCGCTAAAATTCTTTGGCTTTCCTTCTTCTGGAAGTGCTTTTGCATTAATCACAACTGGATTACTACGCACTTCTACAGGCTCCGCTCCATACGTTGTTGGCAACACCACATCTACCGAAAACGGATCGATTTCTATCTTTCCTGGTTTTTGAGGAAAAACATAATAACGTGCAATTTCTTCGGAGAAATATTGTTTTCCTCCAACAATTTCTTGCTTGATATTTTCGGGAGAGCTTTTTACAATTTTTGGGCTTAATCCGTCTAAATTTCCTTGACGAAAGTTTTGTTTACGATTAAGATAAGATAAATCTTTTACGTATAATTTTACTGATAAACCAACTTGTTCGTTCACATAAGGATTCGTTTTCGAAACTTTACTTTGTAGAAAAACAGGCTGCGAAGTATTACTTCTAAAATTGTTGTGCGTCAACCCCGTTCCTTTCACTACAACATCGACAGGTTTCGATGTATAGGTTTTTCCATTAATCACAATTTTAGCAGCTCCAATTCGATATTTACCTTCTTTTTCAGCAACAAAAGCAAGGATAATTCCTTCTTCTATCACTCCTTTTCCATTCACATAAGAAACATTTTGCGAGCGTTGTTCACCTACAATTTGTAATCCATTATGTGGAGGATATTTCATTGGTTGATCAATCGAATAACTATCTGTATTAGATTCGATAAAAAAGCCCACGCTAAATGCTTCTCCTAAACTGACCTGTGTTTTATCTGCATCAGATTTAAAAGAAATTTGTTGTGCTAACGCTGTGATAGACGTTAAGGCAAACACTAAAAAGCTATTTAAAACGCTTGTCGTTGTCATTACCAATCCTTAGATGTTGTTGTTCGTTGTTTTTCTGCTTTTTGTTGAATAATTTTTCGTTGGGTTTTGGCTTCCTGATTTTGCAATGCTTTTAGCAAACCGTCTCCCAAATTATTCTTTGCATTATCTTGTTCTTTTCCGTCTCCATTATTTCCTTGTTTGATTTCTGGAGATTGATTATTTCCTTGTCCTTTATTGTTTCCATTTTCACCACCAGCTTTCGGGTTTCCTCCTTGATTTTGCTGTTTCTGCTGATCAGATTGTTGTTGTTGAGATTGATTCTGATTCTGATTTTGCTTTTGGTTATTTTGGTTTTGTTGATTCTGTTTATTTTGCTGCTGTTGTTGTTTTTGCTGATTATTTTGATCTTGTTTGTTTTGATCTTTATTATCCTTATTATTTTGATCTTTTTGTTTCTCACGTTCTTTTTCTAACATTTTTTTTGCTAATGCATAGTTGTAACGTGTTGCATCATCTTTTGGATCATTTCGTAAGGCTTGTTTGTAATTATCAACAGCATTTTGATAATCTTTTTCCTGCATAAAAGCATTTCCTAAATTGTGATAAGCCAAATGTTTATCATTATTCGTTTTAGATACTTCAGCAGAACGTTTGTAATGCGCTATACTTTCTTTGTAACGTTTTTGTTGAAATAAAGCATTTCCTAAATTGTAATTTGCTTTGACAGAAGTTGGATCTTCCATGGTAGCTTTCTTGTAGGCAACTTCTGCATTATCAAATTTTCCTTTTTGATAATACTCGTTTCCTTCAATAATGTAGCTTTTCGCTTTCGATTGACTATAACCAAAAACGGATAAAAGCATTATTCCTAAAAATCCTATTTGTTTTAAAAAGTACATCATTTTACCATACAAACTTACTATTTCTTTTTGTTAAAAATCTTATATTCAGATGTTAATAATTCCACAAAAAGTAAACAAACCGCAACCGCTAAAAACCACTGATAAATATGATTCATATCTCTTGTTGTAGAGTTAGCAATTTCGTTTTTATCTAATCGGGCTTTATACATTGATAATGCGGATAATGCATCTTGCGTATTATCCAAATGAATGTAAGTTCCGTTTGTATCTTGTGCCAATTTGCGAAGATTTTTATCTTCTAATTTTGTAATAACTATAGAACCTGTTTCGTCCTTTTTATAGTCTTCGGCGTAGCCATTGTAATACATCGGAATTGGAGCTCCTTTATCTGTTCCAACACCAACTGATACAATATGAATTCCGTTATCTTTTGCTATTTTAGAAGCTTGATTAACTGTATTTTCGTTGTCTTCTCCATCCGAAATTAGTACAATTAATTTACTTGTATTCGCCGATCCTTTGAATGTTTTTGCAGCTTCCTGAATCGCATTTAAGTAATTTGTCCCTTGGCTCGAAATTAACTCAGTATTAACATTTTGCAAATAACTTTCGATTGCAGCATAATCATTTGTCAATGGAGAAATCGTGTAAGCATTCGCTGCAAACGCAACCAAAGAAGCTCTATCTCCTCCTAATTGATGTAATGTTTCTGTAATTAATTTTGTTGCTTTTTCTAATCGCGAAGGAGCAACATCTTGTGCATTCATCGAACTTGATAAATCTAACAAGAAAACCATATCAATTCCTTCGCGCTTTACTTGCACATCTCGTTCACCATAAAGTGGATCCATCAATGCAATTACCATTAAAAATAAAGCCACACAAAATGCAATGATTTTGAAACCATAACGCTTTGAAGAAGTGATTGGAAAAACAAATGGAAACAGTTCTTTATCTGCAAATGTTTTCTTTACACGTTCGCGCCATTGAAATACTGTTATCGATAGAAAAATAACGACAAACAATAAAATCATCAACCAAATATTATGTAATTCTCCCCACTGCATTAGATTAATTCTTTAAAAACGGTTCTTCGTAAAATGGCTTCTAATACCAAAATAATGAATGCAGGCAATAAGAATCGTGCAAACAATTCGGTATAATTATAATATTTGACTTCGTTAATCTCTGTTTTTTCAAGTTTATCAATTTCGTTATAAATGTTTTTCAAACTTTCATTGTTTGTTGCACGGAAATATAAACCTCCAGTTTTATCTGCAACTTCTTCTAACAGTTTTTCGTCAATTTGTACAGGACGCATCTCAAAAACGTAATCACCTAACATATCGTAACCAACAGGCATAGGCGCCATTCCGTTTGTTCCAATACCAATTGTATATACTTTTATCCCTTTCTCTGCTGCAATATCAGCGGCTTGTCTCGGTGAAACATACATCAAATCTCCAGAAGGATTTACACTTTCAACACCATCTGTAATCAAAATAACTACTTTAGATTTTGCTTTACTATTTTTAAGATGATTAACAGCTGTTGCCAAACCAACTCCAATTGCTGTTCCATCAGCTAAACTACCAGAATGTAACATTTCGATTTCTTGTATCAAAACATCACGATCTGTTGTTAATGGAACACGTGTCAAAGCTTCTCCAGAATATTCGACCAAACCAACTCTGTCCGTTTTTCTTCCAAGTGAAAAGTCTTTTGCAACTTCTTTTAACGCTGTTAAACGATCTGGTTTCAAATCGCGCGCTAACATACTCAATGACGTATCTACAGTCAATAAAATATCAACTCCTTCGTCCGATTTTACTTTTGTCGTAACATCTACATAACGTGGACGAGCTAAAGCAACAATGCACAAAACCATTGCGATAATTCGCATCAAAAATAAAAGTGGTTTGTACGTCGCTAACGAACTTTTTGCACCTCCAAATGCTTTGAGCGAAGGTAATTTTAAGGATGCTTTTTTCTGGCTCGTTTTGCGAATTTCTCTGAAAATAAAGAAAGGCAAAGCAAGCAATAAGAGTAAGATCCAAGGATTTTGAAACTCAAAATTTAGCATTCCTAATTGTTATTAAACTGTTTATATTTTTCTCCCGTCACTTGATCTTTTTTCAAATCTTCGTTCTCCGGAATTTCTAATGGTTTTACACGATCTACAAATTCATCTACCCAATTTCGGTGCGAAATATTTGTTGGTTCATCAAATTCTTGTTTTGCGAATTTTACCAAATCAGCATCGAACAAAAATTGTTTAAATTTCTGCACATCTTCTGGTAAAACATCTGGTTTTGTCGCAACATATTTTACCAAATCATCCGACAAAATTTCTAATGCCGAAAAGTTATAAATACGTCCTAAATATCGTCTTACAATAAATGATAATTGCGTGTAATATTCTTTTTGTTCACCACGTTTCAAATATTTCTTAGCATCCAAGGCTTTCAGACTTGCTTTCGCTTCGTCATAAGGCGTTTTGTACGAATCTTTGCCAGATAATTTCGATTTTGCGCGAACATATAATACAACCAAAACAATTCCGATAATAAATAAAATCAACGCAATAATGCCGTACAACCAATATTTATTCCAATAATCTCCAATAGAATATTCTTCTTCCATTACAGGTTTTATCGGGAAAATTGCATTTTTCGTTGTATCAACTGCAATATCTTGAATATCAATTTCAAGTTGTTTTGTTGTTAAATCTTTTCCATTTTTCTGAATGATAAATGACGGAATATTAAATTTACCTGCATCATATCCAGTCAATTCTAAATGTTGAACAATTTCAGATTTTCCATCCGTTTTTACAGTGTCAATTTTTTGACCTAAAACTTCGATGTGATGATTAATTGAATCTGAAATCGTAGGAAAAACAACTTTATCTCCTTCTTTGTAATCAATTTTCACTTCATATTGGATTGGCTCGCCAATTTTGATTGTCGTGCGATCTAATTTTGGCGTAATTTCTTGCGCAAACGAAAATTGAAGGATAAAAAAACTTACTAAAAGCAATAAATTCTTCATTAGGCTTTATGACTTTTAAAGTAGTTTAACAATGGGCGAACATAATCTTCGTCGGTACGAATACTGATTGCGCCTGAATGATTTTTTTTGAAAATAGATTGATAACGTTGATCTAAATCGCGATAATATTGCGCATATTGTTGACGCAATTTCTTCGATGAAGTATCAATCAAGCGGATTTCACCTGTTTCGTTATCTTGCACATGAACCAAACCTACATCTGGAAAAGATTGTTCTTTTTCATCATAAACTCTAATTCCAGTCACATCATGTTTTTTTGCCACGATTCGCAATGCTTTTTCATAATCAGACGAATCAATAAAATCTGAAAGAATAAAAACATTTGATTTTCGGCGAACCAAATTCATAAATGTTTCCAAAGTCTCTGCTAAATCAGTTTTCTTACTTTTTGGCTCATACGAAACAATTTCTCTCACCAAACGCAACACATGTTGTTTTCCTTTTTTGGGTGGAATAAATTTCTCCACTTGATCCGAATATAATATCAAACCAACTTTATCATTATAGGTAATTGCCGAAAAAGCCAATGTAGCGCTCAATTCAGCAATCGTTTCCATTTTAATTTGTTTTCGTGTTCCAAAGTTTTCAGAATTCGAAACATCAACCAATAAAAACATGGTTAATTCTCGTTCTTCTTCAAAAACTTTTACATAAGGTTCGCTATATCGAGCCGTTTTATTCCAATCGATATTACGAACGTCATCACCGTATTGATAAGGACGAATTTCACTAAAAATCATACCTCTTCCTTTGAATGAACTGTGATATTCACCCATAAAAAGGTTGCTCGCTTTACGCTTGCTTTTTAGCTCAATACGTTTTACACGTTTGATGATTTCTTTTGCATCCAAAGTTTAAATGATTTTGAATAGTGGTTTAAGGAACTGGAACAACATTAAGAATATTGTCTATAATTTCTTCTGGCGTAACATTTTCTGCTTCTGCTTCGTAGCTAATTCCGATACGGTGACGCAACACATCTTTTGCCATTGCACGTACATCGTCTGGAATAACATAAGCGCGTTTGCGTAAAAATGCATACACTTTTGAAGCTTGTGCCAAATTGATCGATCCACGAGGCGAAGAACCAAACGAAATCATTGGAACCAATTTTTCTAATCCAACTTTTTCTGGAAAACGAGTCGCGAAAATAATATCCAAAATATATTTTTCAATTTTTTCGTCCATATAAACTTGTTTCACCATTTCGCGCGCATCCAACAATTCTTGAATAGAGATTACTTTCTCAATTTTTGGAAAAGATTGATTAATCGAATTTCTTAAAATCAAACGTTCTGCTTCAAATTCTGGATAAGTAATGACCGTTTTCAACATAAAACGGTCAACTTGTGCTTCTGGCAAAGGATAAGTTCCTTCTTGTTCCACCGGATTTTGAGTCGCCAAAACCAAGAAAGGTTTTTGTAACAGATACGTTTCGTCACCAATTGTTACTTGACGCTCTTGCATTGCTTCTAACAAGGCAGATTGTACTTTTGCAGGCGAACGGTTAATCTCATCAGCTAAAACAAAATTGGCGAATATTGGTCCTTTTTTGATTCTAAAATCGTTTTCTTTTACATTATAAATAAGTGTCCCCACAACATCGGCAGGTAACAAATCTGGTGTAAATTGTATACGAGAAAAAGATCCATCAACAGCATCAGATAATGTTTTAATAGCTAATGTTTTTGCTAATCCAGGAACACCTTCTAATAAAACGTGTCCATTTCCAAGTAATCCGATTAATAGACTTTCAATCATTTTTTCTTGTCCAATAATCGCTTTATTTATTTCCGATGTCAACCTTGCAATGCTTTCGCTTTTTGCTTCTATTTGTTGGTTTAGTTGTTGTATATCCAAAATTTCGTTGAAATTAATGTTTATATTATTGATTCAAATTTCCTCTAAAATTAACAAATACAATTGATTTAGAAATTAAAACTTTCATACAATATTGTTAAACTTTGTTAAGACAAAAGTAGTGTACCAAACGTTTTGATTATTATTTTCAGTAAAATTTTTCCAAGACTTACAAACTATTTATAAACAATAAACGTTTCTAAATAATATTTCTTTAAATGATTATACAATAACTATTTAAAGAATATTTATATTTTGCTGAAATTTATTAAAACTATTATGAAAAACTATTTATTATTAATCATTATTGTACTCGGTTCAAACATTTATGCTCAAAAAGAGAAAGTAAAATCTGGTACTGTCGATTTCTTAAAAGGACAATCTAAAATGAAAGTTATTTTTGACTATTCAAATCTAAAAATTAATGCAGATAGCATTACAGAAGCAGAATATGTTCAAAAAAAGATTGTTGATCTAAATGGCAAAAATGCTGGAAATGGAGATATTTGGAATGATAAATGGACTGGTGCAAAAGAGTCTATCTGGGAACCAAAATTTATGGAGTTATTAACTAAATATGGTGCAAAATCTACTGGAATTTCATTCTCTGAAAACGCTACAGATGCTCCTTACACAATGATTGTTAAAGTTGATTGGATTTATCCAGGTTGGGATGCATTTGTAATGAAACAAGCTGCAAAAGTATCTACAACTATTACTATTGTTGATTCTAATAATTTTGAAGATAAAAAATTTGTTGTCAATTATAAAGAAGCTCCAGGAACTCAATTCGGTAATAATTATAGTGATGAATCGAGAATTGGAGAAGGGTTTGCAAAAACTGCTAAAACTTTTTCTAAAATGTTAGAGAAAAAAATAAAATAATCTTTCAAAAAAAATACATCAAAATCCATTCTTTATCGAATGGATTTTTTTATTCAATAAATTTGACAACTTTGTTAAAAAATTTAATAAATCCTTGATTTCACCGATACTTAACACTCGTTTACCTCAATATTTTTGACGTCTTTTTTTTGTGTTGCAACTTTGTTTCAAGAAAAATGAAAAGAAAATAATTCTAACATTTAGTTGTAAACAAAAACATAGATTATGAAAAAAGCATTTTTATTAGCAAGTATAATGATGGTTATGGCAGTTTCTGCTCAACAAAGACCACAACAAGGTGAACGATCTGGAAATAGAAAAGAGCAAAGAGAACGCCCAACTGTAGATCAACAATTAAAAAAATTTGATCAATATAATTTGAGTTCTACTCAAAAGAAAAAAGTAAAATCGTTGTTAGAAAGTAGAGATTCTGACATGAAAAAAGAATTTGCGAACAGAGACAAAAATTCTACTCAAAAAGGAAAAAGAGGTTCTCGACCAGAAAAAGGTACAAACGATTTTGATATTAAATTAGAGAAAATTTTAGACAAAAATCAGTTCAATCAATACAAACAAGATCGTGAAAAACGTATGAAATCTGATAAATTTAGTATGCACAAAAAACGTGATGCAAAAGGAAATAGACATTCTTCTAAATGTGCATAAAATCATAAAAAATAGGGTTAACCTACAAATTTTGATGGTTAACCTCTATTAATTTAAATTTTGAAAGAATATTTTAAAATTTGTATGAGTTTTAAAATTATTATTGAATAGCACAATGTGTTATTTTATTTCATAAGTAAGTTTTTTTAAAGTAGTTTTTAAAATTCATTTTCATTCAATTATCAAGTGAAAAGCGAGCTAAATCGGCTCGCTTTTCTTTTTTTATTCTTCTGGCATTGCTTGCCATTTTTTATAAAGATTAATGATGAAATAAAAACTTATTAAATATAAAATTGGATTGATGTAAAGAAAAATTTTTGCAAATTCTTGTAACATCAATAATTCTTTATTTGTTTGTCTAAACTCATAAATATTCATATGTTTATTTGCTTCATATAACATTTCTTCACGCAAATCTGTGTAAAAACTAAGCATCACAATTCCAATAAAAATATTGGTCGCAACAAACCAATTAAGATTAACACCTGTCAAAACTTTATATTTTTTGGAACGTAAGCCAATTAGTGTAATCACTATAAATGCAATGTAAAAAACAAATAAAATAATATAAGGTGTGAATTGTGTATAACCAATACTCGCATCGATAGAAATTCCGAAAACGCTTCCTAAAATTGCCAAAATTCCTGCGCCAATTAATGAAATTAACCAAACTTTGAACGAACTAAATCTGAATGTAATGATAAGAACGGTAATAACTAAAGCGATTAGTAAATAATACTGAATATGTTCTAACCAAGTGGAACTATATTTCGAAAACTCAATATTTTCATACACTTTGTTTAAACTTGATTGGTTGATATAATCATTCAGTTTTTTATCTACAGTTTGATAAGGATCAATATAATTCAATTTATGATCAATGAAATAATATGGATATTGAGGCAAATAATCAATCCAATTTTTATGTTTGAACTGATAACCAATTTCTTGATTTTTTAATAAATCGGTATAATTATTCAATAAATTTTCAATTACTTTTCGATCATTTTTTTGCAACAAAGCAATCCATTGTTCATCATAAAATTGATGATTTAAAGTAGAATCTTTCGGATTGTTAAAAACCAAAAAACTATAATTATACAAACTTGCTAAGTTGTAATAAACATCTGGTTTTCCAGCAGAATTTAATGATACTGCAGCAGAATCGACAACAGCATAAGTTGAATCTACAGCTGCTGTAGTAGGATAGTCCATTTCTTCTTGAAATGAATCTGTAGATGAATTATTCTTTTTTAGAGGTTGATACGTTTGATTAAAATTAATTTTAGAATAACTAAATCGCTCCGGAAAATAATCTCTTAATAAGGTTTCAAATTCAGGATTTCTGAAATACGGATCCAAAAAAGCATCATATGAGTATGTTGGATTTTTTCTTAAATATTCTCTCTTATTTTTTTCATATAATTCTCTTGTTTCTTTTTCCAAAACCAACGAATCAAAAGCTGGAACAGACAAATTTCTCGAATAATTATCGTATCCAAAATTTGGTTGCAACGTAAAACCTTGCGTTCTATTTATAATATCGATATCTTTCAAATACTGTTCTTCGCTCATATAATTTGAAACACGAAATTTAAGACCAGTTTTGAACGAATTTGGCACATAAAACATCAAAAATATAATGAAGAAAACGGCCAAAAATTCTTTGAACAAATAATTTCTCGAAGTTGGATAATTAGATTTGAAACGATTATTTTTAATATAGAAATACAGCCAAATAACGCCAATAATAACACCAATTAATAGATAATAAATAATAATTCCTGAGTTGAAAAACACTTCATAAAGTCCACTTTCTTGCAGTTGAGATTTTTTAGTAATAAATAGAAATCCGTTGATAAATGCAATCAAGTTGAAAACTAAAACCGTCAATAAAATCCAAATAAATTTTAGATTCCAAATCAGCGGATATTTTGTAATTAAAGTTTGATTTATTTTTTTGAACATAGTTGGTTAGTTTTAATTGACAAAAAAGCGACGACTTGATTTCGAAATATCTCGAATGTATTTTACTTTCAATGATGATTTTCCGATTTCGGACAGAATCATATTCATCGAAATTTCATCATCAAAATACGCGATATATGATCCTCCATTGAATTTTATTTGCTTAATTTCGATGTTAGATAAAGCTGTTAATAACTCTTCTTTTGTGTTTTCCACATCAATTTCAACAATCGTAAAATCACCTTCCAAATCATTTGTATCTCCTTGTATTTTAAGCATTCCTTGCTCCAAAAAGAGAACTTCTGTCGATACTTTTTCAACTTCGTACAATTGTTGAGAACTCAAAATAACACCAAAAGGATTGCGAATAGATTGCGATAAAAATTTCAAATCTTCGAGAATAATTTGTTGCGCCAAAATATCCAAATTCGCCAAAGGTTCATCTAGCAACAATACTTTTGGGCGACGCAATAACGTTCGCGCCAACTCGAATCGCATTTTATAACCAGACGACAATTGTCGCCATTGCAAATCCTTGTACGGCCAAAGCCCCAAACGCGCCAACATAACATTCGCCAACAACCAATTTTCTTCGTTGTAAATATCATAACATGTCAAGGTAAATTGCAGATTTTCCATCAACGAACCATATAAAACCTCAATTCGCTGTGGCACATAAACCAATTTAGTTTTCAGCTCGAAACTAAACGGTTTTGCTTTAGAAAAATGATAATTTATTTCGCCAGAAGTTGGTTTCAATTCACCACAAATCAAACGTAATAAAGTTGTTTTTCCATTTCCATTTTCTCCAACTAATCCAACAACTTCTCGTAATTTCAAATCAAAAGTGATCGGATGAAGTTTAAAATTTCGACGATGATAAGCTTTTTCAACATTGTTGGTTGATATCAATGTTTCTTCTTTCTGAAAGGGCGGAGGAGAAGCTTGTTTCAACTTTTCCACCAATTGTAAAGCTTGCGTTGTTTTATTTTCGTTCGTAGAATTCTCGTTGTAATAAAGATCCGAATAGGAGATAATCTCTTTGTAAAAAGATTTCTCACCCAAATCCAATACACAATCAATTAATCGGCGATAGCCCAAATCAAGATCATTGTGCTGCAAATGATTTTCTACTTCGTTTAGTCGTTGGTTAAATTCATTCATATATTGATTATTAAATGATTACGAATATAACAATCCTTTTCTACAAATAAAATGGCTAATTGTAGGGAGATTTCAGTTTCAACAATTTTTGATAAACTATCTTAATTACTTTTTAATTTATTATTTATCAAATATTTATAATTAACAATTTTAACTTTATTGAATCAATTTAGTTCTAAAATCATCATTATTCACAAGTTTTAATAAAGTCTATTCATAACTTTTTAATTCATTTATATTAAATAGTTTACTATTAACAATTTAAGTAATTAATCAAGCTATAAACATTCTTTTTATAACTCAGTTGAAAAGTGGTTAATTTATTAAATAACAATCAATTACTATTAACAATTACCAAAAAGAAATAAACTCAGTTTCTCATATGGTGTGATCTTGAAACGAGTTCAGAATGACTTTAAAAGTCACAAAAAAAGCCGAGCAAATGCTCGGCTTAATTTTTCTACTATTTTAAGTATTTTTTTCACTTTCTTATTTTAAAATCGCTGCAACTCCTGGTAATTCTTTACCTTCCAACGATTCTAACATTGCGCCACCTCCTGTAGAAACGTAGCTTACTTTATCGTCGTAACCAAATTGTTTTACGAAAGCAACAGAATCTCCACCACCAACAAGTGAAAAAGCGCCGTTTGCAGTAGCTTCTGCAATTGCATCACCCAAAGCTATAGTTCCTTTTGCAAAATTTGACATTTCAAAAACTCCTAAAGGACCATTCCAAAGAATTGTTTTCGAATTGTTAATTACATCTGCAAAAACTTTTGACGATTCTACACCAACATCCATTCCCATCCATCCATCAGGAATTTCATCTGAAGGAACTGTTTGAGTATTTGCATCGTTACTGAAATTATCAGCGATTACATTGTCAACTGGTAAATAAACTTTTACATTATGTTTTTCACATTCAGCCAAAATTTCTTTCGCTAAATCTAATTTATCATCTTCAACTAATGAATTTCCGATTTTTCCTCCATTTGCTTTTACAAATGTATACGTCATTCCACCACCAATAATCAAGTTGTCAATAACTGGTAAAATATTGTTGATAATTGTAATTTTAGAAGACACTTTTGCTCCTCCAAGTACCGCTGTTACAGGTTTTTCACCATCAGCTAATACTTTGTTAATAGCTGTTAATTCTTGTTCCATTAACAAGCCAAAACATTTATTTTCCGGAAAAAATTTTGCAATAATTGCAGTCGAAGCATGTGCGCGGTGTGCAGTTCCGAAAGCGTCATTCACATAAATATCTCCAAATTGAGCCAATGCTTTAGCAAAATCTTTATCTCCAGCTTCTTCTTCATTGTGGAAACGAACATTCTCCAATAATAAAACTTGGCCTGATTTTAGATTACTAACTTTTTGTTTCGCATCATCGCCAATAACATCATTCGCAACGATCACATCAACGCCAAGAATTTCTGAAACTTTTGATGCAATATGTTTTAATGAATATTTATCATTGAATTCGCCTTTAGGACGTCCCAAATGGCTCATTAATACAACAGCGCCACCATCTTTCAATATTTTGTCGATCGTTGGTTTTGCAGCTCTAATACGTGTATCATCTGTCACATTTAAGTTTTCGTCTTGCGGAACATTGAAGTCAACACGAATCAATGCTTTTTTGTTTTCGAAATTGTAGTCGTTGATTGTTTTCATATTTTGATTTGAAATTTTGAACTACACAAAAGTAATCAAACTTTCATTTTGATACTTAAAATCATTTAACACAATTTTCAACTATTAACAATTCATAATAATATATATAGTTTAATTAATTTTTAAATTTTTTTAAAAAAAATATGTTACTATTATTAGCAGTGTTAATATGTGGATAACTAAAGCGAGATAAATTTTATTTAATAGCAATTAACAAGCTATTATTTGTAATTTTGTTTTGTAATGAAAGAGTTAGATATTCTATCAACAATTTATCATTTTGGTTGATAAACAACTTTTGTTAAAAAGAAGTTTTGTGAAAACTATTCATAACGGTGTGTAAATCTTTTATGCCAAAATGAAAACTTTTACTTGACTTATATTGATTTATTTCTAATTGATTTTTTGAATCAGATTTCCAAATTTTTCTCTTGAAAAGTTATTAGTTTTATTCAATCATCTTTTAACAAGTTGTTACTTTTACTTAACATTTGATTTACAATTATTTAAACAAAAACAACACAAACACCTGTTAATTAAATGAAAATTGCAATCGGAGCGGACCATGCTGGGTTCGATTATAAGGAGAAATTAGTACCCTTTTTAACAAGTCAAGGATTTGAGGTTGAGGATTTTGGTACGTTCTCAACAGCGAGTGTTGATTACCCTGATTTTGCACACCCAACGGCACAAGCTGTAGAAGATGGAAAAGCAGATTTCGGAATTTTGATTTGTGGTAGTGCGCAAGGCGTTACAATGACTGCAAATAAACACCAAGGAATTCGTGCTGCATTATGTTGGATGACTGATATCGCAAAGTTAGCTCGTCAACACAATAATGCAAATGTGTTAACATTACCTGCACGCTTTATTGCGTATGAATATGCAGAAGAAATTGTAAATACATTTTTAGCAACAGAATTTGAAGGTTGTCGCCACCAAGCGCGTGTAGATAAAATTGCTTGTTCATACAACGGATAATTTTATACATCTATATAAGATACAAAATCGGTCAATTCGTAAGAGTTGACCGATTTATATTTTAAAAATTAAATTTAAAACTATTATAAAGTTTAAATAGTTAAGTATAAATAATATTTTATATTTAAAATTAAATATTTTTAAACCAATTTAAGTCAATAGTAAATTTATTTATTGTAGCTGTTCTACTTTTACATCAGTAAAAAAAACAAATTATTTAAAGATTAAAAGATGAGCAGAGCATTATTACGTAGAGAACAAGCAATCTCTTTTGTAAAAGAAGAATTTTCGAAAGGATTACAAAAAGAATTAAACATTATTCCAGTTTCTGGACCATTGGTAGTATTGGATGGAACGGGTATTAATGATGATTTGAATAGTATCGAAAGACCTGTAAAGTTCCCTATAAAATCTTTGAATGATAAAAATGCGGTGGTTGTACATTCTTTAGCAAAATGGAAACGTATCCGTTTGAAAGAATTAGAAATAGAACCAGGCGAAGGAATTATAACAGATATGCGCGCTTTGCGTCCAGACGAAGATTATTCTCCAATTCATTCTATTTATGTTGATCAGTGGGATTGGGAAAAAGTAATTGTTCCACAAGATCGCCAATTGGATTATCTTTTTTCGACAGTAAAATCGATTTATGAAGTTATTAAACAAACTGAGCAAAATGTAGAAGCAAAATATCCGCAATTGAAAGCTGTTTTACCAGAACAAATTACATTTATTTCGTCTGAAGATTTATTACAAAAGTATCCAACATTTACGCCGAAACAACGTGAAAATGCAATTTGTAAAGAATTTGGAGCTGTTTTTATTTACGGAATTGGAGGAGAATTGAGTAATGGTGAATTACACGATGCACGTGCCGCTGATTATGATGATTGGAGTACAGAAAACAGTGCTGGTTTTAGAGGTTTGAACGGTGATATTTTAGTTTGGAACCCTGTTTTAGAATCTGCTTTCGAGTTATCTTCGATGGGAATTCGTGTGGATAAAAAAGCTTTGACCAAACAATTAGAAATTAGAGATTTTTCGGATCGTAAAAATTTATTATTTCACTCGATGTTGTTAGATGACAAGTTAACAGAATCTATTGGAGGTGGAATTGGACAATCTCGTATGTGTATGTTTATGTTGAAATCTCGACATATTGGTGAAGTACAAGCAAGTATTTGGGACGGAAAAGTAAAAGAAAAATTAAAAGAAGAAAGCATCGAATTATTATAAATAAAAAAGCAGTTTCAAAGTTTTGAAACTGCTTTTTTTGTATTTTATATCGAAATTAACAATGTTTATAACTGTTGATAAAGGCTGTTAATTTGTTTTAATTCAGATATTTAATATGTTTTATAATTGTTGATTAAGAAATACGTTCGTTTTTCTTCGAAATAAAACTATCATAGAATTTTTTGAAACCATGATGATTAATCAAATAGAAATATTTAGGAAATAATCGATTCAATTCGTATTGAATTTGTCTTGGAAATTTAGACTTTCTTAAACTGCGATCAATCTGAATTTGCGTTTCTACTGGAGCTGGTTTAACAAGCGATGGAAGAAGATTATATATTCTTAAATCAAATTCCCAAGCATGCTGTAAATCACAATCAATAGGACGTTGAATTGTAGGAAGTGGAGTTTTAATTTTATTCAAAAATTTTTCTGCGGCCTTTCTTGTCCAAATGGCAGCAATTGTTGTGATTGGAATACTCGTTCCGCAAGCTGCAATTATATATTTTTGGTCAACATCAGCTATTTTGATATGTTTTCGTTTTCCATTAAACAACTTCAAAACATCCCAATGATCTTTTCTTTCTAAATCATCATATTGAATCATTGCTTTTTCTACAGCAGATTTGAAATCATTAACCAAAATAGCATCATCTTCTATAATCAAAGCAAAATAATTTTCAGAAGTCAAAAAAGTTTCTAGCGTTTTCACATGACTCAAATAACAACCAATTTCTCCAGGAACTAAATCGCGGTCATATTTATTTTTTACTTTATAGGTTGACGAATCCAAAGTTTTGGCATCTACAGCAGAAATTCTTTCGTAAGTAATCTCACATTTTTCGAATTCTTTTTGCATCAATTCAAGTCGATCCGTAGCTCGATCAAGGTTAATCAAGTAGGTTTGGTATAATGGTTTAGTTTTCATTCAATTAATTATCAATGCAAAAATAGTTTTTTTGGCTCAATTTTCGCAATAAATCAAAACGTTACAAGTAATCTTATCCTTTCCGTAACATAGAATTGGCTGTAAATTGTTATTTTAGAAAAAGGATATATTACCTTTGCAGTGGTTATGTTGTTTATTAACATCTTATCAATAGTTATTAAAAATAATTTGATAATCAAATAATTAAGGTGTTTATTTATTAACTATTTTAAAATAAATCTCGAAAAAACAAGAAGAGATTTGACAGAAAACAAATTATGCCAAGAAGAAATTTTAAAAATACAAAGGCGAAAAAAGACAAAAACATAACAAAGTTTACGAAGTCTATCATCGAAGTTTTATTTCAAAATCCGAATAAACCTTTAAATTATAAACAAATTGCAGCAGCTTTAAACCTAACAAATCGAATTGATACAGAATTATTGATTAAGAATTTGAATGTTTTATTAGCTGACAAAAAGATTTCTGAAGTAGAAAGAGGAAAATACAAAATCAATGCGACCAATGATTATATGGTTGGAATTGCGGATTTGACTTCTTCAGGGAGTGCTTATATTATGATTGATGGTCTTGAACAAGATGTCTTTGTACAAAAAGGAAAAACGCGAAATGCCTTAATGGGCGATACAGTTCGCGTATATGTTTATCCAAAAAAACATGCCAATCAATCGAGAGCAGAAGGAGAAATTGTAGAAATTGTCGAGCGTAATAAAACTGAATTTACAGGAATTTTCGAGTTAGGAAAGAATGGAAATTTTGGTTTTGTAACGATGCAAAATGGTAATCACGACTTCTTTATTCCGAAAGAGAAAATTAAAAATGCTCAACCAGGAGAAAAAGTTGTGGTTCGATTAACAAACTGGCCAGAAGGATCTAATTCACCATTTGGGGAAATCACGCAAGTTTTGGGTAGTCCAGATGATACGGATGTAGAAATTCATGCGATTTTGTTAGAATACGATTTGCTAGCACAATTTCCAGAGGAAGTAGAAGAAGAAGCAAATCAGTTGGATACTTCGATAGATGAAGCCGAGGCAGCTCGTCGTAGAGATATGCGAAATGTAACGACATTTACAATCGACCCGAAAGATGCAAAAGATTTTGATGATGCTTTATCAATACGAAAATTAGAGAACGGGAACTGGGAAATTGGTGTTCACATTGCTGATGTTACGCATTATGTTCGTCCAGGTTCGTTGATCGAGCAAGAAGCATACAAGCGTGCAACTTCTGTTTATTTGGTGGATAGAGTAGTGCCAATGTTGCCAGAAGTGCTGTCGAATGTTGCGTGTTCTTTGCGTCCAAACGAAGATAAATATACGTTTTCGGGAGTTTTCGAAATGGATGATAATGCAAAGATTGTAAAAACATGGTTTGGTCGTACAGTAACGCATTCAGACAGACGTTTTACATACGAGGAAGCACAAGAAATTATCGAAGGAAAAGATGGAGATTTTAAAGATGAAATTTTGACTTTAGATCGTTTAGCAAAAACAATGCGTCAAAAGCGTATGAAATATGGAGCGGTTAATTTTGATAAAGTTGAAGTAAAATTCGATTTAGATCAAACGCATAATCCGCAAGGAATTTTCTTCAAAATTTCGAAAGATTCGAATAAATTGATTGAAGAATTCATGTTATTATGTAACAAAAAAGTTTCTGAATTCATTAGTTTAGATAAACATGGAAAAGAGAATGCGAACACTTATATTTATCGTGTTCACGATGATCCAAATCCAGATAAATTATTAGACTTAAAGAATTTTATTCGCCAATTTGGGTATGAATTAGAGATTGGAGATCGTAAAACAACTATCAATTCTATGAATAAGTTGTTAGCAGAAGTGAAAGGAAAACCAGAAGAAAATATGGTTGAAACTTTGGCAATGCGAACAATGGCGAAAGCAAAATATACAACAGAGAATATAGGACATTACGGTTTAGCGTTCGATTATTACACGCATTTTACATCGCCGATTCGTCGTTATCCAGATATGATTGCGCACCGTTTGTTGCAAGATTATTTAGATGGTAAAAAATCTCCTGCAGCGGCTGTTTACGAAGATAAAGCAAAACATTGTTCATCTCGCGAAAAAATTGCTGCAGAAGCAGAGCGAGAGTCAATAAAATATATGCAAGTAAAATACATGGAGCAATTTGTTGGCGAAACTTTTGATGCTTTTATTACAGGTGTACAAGATTATGGAATCTTTGTTGAAATTCCAGAAACGCGTTGCGAAGGTTTGATTCGTTCTCGTGCTATGAAAGGTGATCATTTTGTTTTTGACGAAAAAAATCATGCTTTAATAGGTAAACGCACACGTGTTAAATATCAGTTAGGAAGTCCGGTTAGAATCAAAGTTTTAAATGCTGATTTAATCAAGAAGCAATTAGATTTTGAATTAGTTGATGCTTAAGTTTCATATTTTAGACTTATCTTGCAGACCTTAATTATGTTATGGAAATAATATTTTCGGCCATACTAATAGGTTTTTTGTTAAGTACAATTCTTATTGGACCTGTATTTTTCTTACTTATTGAAACCAGTTTGCGTAGAAGTTGGAAAACCGCTGTAGTTCTAGATTTAGGAGTTATTGCAGCCGATATTTTGTGTATTGCAGCAGCCTATTATGGAAGTAAAGATTTTACAGATTATGTGACCAATCATCCAAAGTTTTACCGTATTTATATCATTGCAGGTTTCTTTGTATTGATTTACGGAATTTTCATGTATTTCTCTAAACCAAAGCTACATATAGAAGGCGAAGCAGGATTTGTAAGCAACAATTATTTGAGAACGTTTATCAATGGATTCATTATGAATTTGTTGAATATCGGTGTCATTGTTTTTTGGTTTGTAATTGTCTCTTCAATTATGATTCAATATCCAAATCCAAGCGATTTTATGCTTTACATGGGCGTTGTTTTGACCACCTATTTTGTAATAGATTTGGGAAAAATATTTTTGGCAGGAAAACTTCAAAAACGTTTTACCGATCAAAAAGTATTTATGGTACGAAAAGGAGTTGGAATTTGTCTTTTAATCTTTGGATTAATCATTATCCTAAAAGGTTTCGGATTCTTTAAAGAAATCGATCAAAAAATAGAGAATCAGCTCATTAATCAAGAACAAACAAGTTAAAAATATAAAAAGCTCATTCAATGAATGAGCTTTTTTTGTTTATAATATTTTTATTTGTATAATCCTCAATAGTAGAGAAATAAAAATAAATATTTTATCATTAATTCATAAAACCTGTTTTTTTTATTTCTTCTATTAATTTATTAGGATTAGAAACTCTGAAAATTATTTTTGAATCATATTTAGGGCTTTTATGAAGAATTTTAATTCCTTTTTCAAAAAAATCGTTAGATGCAATTATATCTATAATATCTTTTTTTAAAAGGATTATTTTAAAGAAAAACAAATAATTTATTATTAACCTGTCTTCATAAATATTTATTTGAGCAAGTAAACTTGAGATTCTAATAGAACCTATTATAAGTCCTCCTGATCTTGTGTAAAGATTGTTCATATATTTTTTTAGGTTAAATTATTGTGTTTGAAATAGTGCCGTTTTGAATAAGTAAAATCGAGTTTTAAAATGCTCTGTAAGTCGCATTTTGTTGTTAGAAGAGTATATCCAAATCTGCCAAATTTACTTCAAAAGAGATTTTCCAGAATCTTTATAATTCCATGTTTTTACTTTCATCAAATCAGCAATAGTAGAGGCAATTTGATTGAGATAAGTTTGGTTTTGTTTGAAATTTTTAGGATTAATTCTGTTTCCAATCAGCAAAATAAATCCTTCGTCCGATCCAGGAATTTCATCATAATGTTCTGTCCATTGTCTTCCATTTCCACGTCCGTGATCAGTTGTTACAATAATAGTTGTTTGATCTTTATAGAATGGATCGCTTTGTACATAATTCCATAATTCCTCAATCATTCTATCATTGCGGTTTATTGAAGTAATATATTGATCGTAATCTTCATCATGCCCGTAATCATCCGCTTCTCCATAACCTATAAAAAGTAATTTAGGTTTCTGATTTTTCATGGCTTCTAAGACAAATTCGTGCGTAAAAATATCAAATCTAGTTCCCCACCATTGTCTTGGTGTTTCTAACTGAAAACGTTCTATTAGTAATTCTCGTTCAGATTTATTTTGATTAAAACTATTTTGATATCCAGCATTTACAAACAATTTAGAACGCTCTTGGTTGAAAATATTTGTATACATTCTCCAACTTCCAAAAGCCATTACTTTATTGTTTAAATTCTTTTGCTGATTTGCAATTTCAAAAACTGAAACATTAGGATTCGGAATATCTTTGTTATTTTTAATTCGCTCATCATCAGCTTTTCCTGTAATTATTTCGTTGTATCCAGGATAAGACCATAATCTTTTGTTGGTCAAATTAACAAAGTTTTGTTCATCACGATTTCCTAAAATAACTCCTTTTTCTTTAATCGTTTTCCATGTAAAAGGCATCAATAATTCGCGACGTTTTATAGAATCTTCTGTCCAATATTTTTCATTAGTTTGGACAATAAGTGAGTTGTATTTTTTATCATTTAAAATTGATTTTTCAACTCCTCGGAAAACTTCTTTCCAACGAACACCATCCAACGTTACCAAAATAACTTTCGGTTCTTGAGCAAATAAAAAATTTGAGAATAAGGCAAGAATAAGAAATGTATACTTCATGTGATTATAATTTCTTATAAAAATAGGAAAAGCATCGATATGATGCTTTTAAAAGTATTATTTTTCTAATTTATTGACGATTTGTTGATAAACATCTTCGGCACTCAAATTTTGAAAATAATCATAATTTTGAAACTTTTTTGGATCTTTTCCAAAGATAGAAGTTGGACGAATTTTCATCGTTTCGTCTTGTATCACATCATTCATAGATTGTCCATAACCTAAAAATCCAGCAAATGGATGCGTTCCACCCCAAATAGAAATTGTGCGTGTTCCCATCAACGAAGCTAAATGCATATTTGCGCTATCCATAGAAATCATTACTTCTAATTTAGCAATTGCTTGTAATTCTTCTTCAAAAGAGATTGTTCCAGCTAAAGATTTGATGTTTGGATTAAAACTTTCCCACGTTTTTAATTCATCAATTTCAGTTTTTCCACCGCCAAATAAATAAATTTTGTACCCATTTTCAGCTAATTTCTTCGCAACGATTTTCATCTTTTCGATTGGATACATTTTACTTGTAAAGGCTGCAAAAGGCGCAATTCCAATTGATTTAGATTCTTTAATCGATTTTGGTTCGATTTTATGCTTTAAATCAATATTAAAACCAAGTTGACGCAAAACATCAGCATAGCGCTCAGTTGTTAATTTTAATTGCTTAAAAACGCGATTTTTTTGATTGACTAAAGCTTTTTTCTCCTCACGACCTTTATCTAAAGTAGCCGTTTCTGTTCCGTTAAGTTTGAATAGAGTTGTAATTACTTTTGATCGGATTACGTTGTGAAAATCAGCTACATAATCAAAATTATATTGTTTTAATTCTTTGTATAATTTGAACAAGCTAAAAAAGCTTTTGTAGTCTTTGTTCAAATCAACCGAAATAAATTTGATTTGAGGAAATTGCTTGAAAATATTTCCCATAAAAGGGCGCGAAGCAACATAAACTTCGATGTTAGGATTTTGTTCAATAAACTCTTGTAAAACAGGAGCAATCATTGTAACATCCCCCAAAGCAGAAAAACGTAAAACTAATAGTTTTTTATGATTCGTTTTCTCCATTATTCCTATTGTTAATTTCTTTTGCAACCATTTTCATTTGCTTTTCAAATTCTTGCTTAGATGCTTCAAAATATTGATCAGAATTTTCGGCATGTTTTGCAATTTTACGCAACGATTTTCGGTCACTTTTTATGAAAATTTCCCCAATTTTAGACGCTTCTTCAGGTGAAAAACCATATTTTATAAGGATTTGTCTACCAACGTAAACAGATGAGAAAAAGTTTTCTCGATAAACTTCGTCTATACCATCTTTCAAATAATTATACGCATAACTACGATTTTTTGCACGAACAATAATTTCTAAATTCGGAAAGTTTTTACGAACAATATAAACTAATTTTTGATTAATTTCTGGCGGATCCAAAGCAGCTACAAAATATTTTGCATGTTCAGCACCAGCCGATTTTAGTAAGTTAACATTTGTTGCATCGCCATAAAAAACATTAAAACCCTGCTTGCGCATTTTCTCTACACGCTCACTATCATTATCCAAAACAATCGATTTTATTCCAGTGCTTTTCAAGACACGACTAATTGTGTTTCCAAAATCACCAAATCCAGCAATAATTATTTCACCTTCTGCTGAATGTGGATTTATTTTATCGTTTTCAATGATTGTTTTTACTTTTGTTTTTACACCAAAATATTTTAGAATTAATTTTTCATTTAAGACTAAAAGTAATGGTGTTATTACCATTGTTATCGCAGTTGTAGCTAACATCAAATCGTACCATTCTTTATTTAGAATATCTAAATTTCGAGTCAATGATAAGATAACGAAAGCAAATTCTCCGACTTGTGATAAAAGCAAAATGAACAACCATTTCTGATCAAAATCAAATTTATGTTTGATTCCAATAAACCATAAAACCAATGATTTTATTAACATTATTCCAAATGTTAATCCAAGAATCATAAAAGGTTTATCTGCAATTAATTTGAAGTTAATGGTTGATCCAACAGCAATAAAAAAGATTCCTAATAATAATGATTTGAATGGCTCAATGTCACTTTCTAATTGATGTTTATATTCGTTATTCGCCAAAACAACACCAGCAATAAATGCTCCCAAGGCAGGAGAAATTCCAACTTTTTGCATCAAAATTGAAACTCCAATGACTAAAAGTAGGGCAGAAGCGGTGTAAATTTCTCGAACTTGTAATTGTCCAACATACTTAAAATAAGGTGTAATAATGTATTTTGCAATCACATAAATAAATGTAATTGCACCAACAATAACCAAGGTTTTCATGAACGCTGGTCCACCAACTAACAAACTTTTAGAATCATCTCCAATGGACTGAATCAAAGAATCTCCAACTAAAAGTGGAATAATTGCTAAGATTGGAATCACCATAATATCTTGAAACAATAAAACTGAAAAAGTTGATTTACCTATGTTTGTTTTGGTCAACCCTTTTTCGCTAAGTGTTTGCATAATAATGGCTGTTGAAGACATGGTTATTGCAAAAGCTATAGAAACAGCCAAAGAAAAATCCATTTTCAAGGCAAACATTCCGACTAAAGTTGTAATAATTATCGTCCCCAAAACTTGCATTCCACCAAGGTTGATGATTTTATTTTTCATCTTCCAGAATTCCTTTGGATCAAGTTCTAATCCGACCAAAAAAAGCATCATAACTACACCAAATTCTGTGGCGTGCATAATGTCTGTTCCGTCATTGCCAACAAATTTTAGCACATAAGGTCCAATTAAAACTCCGGCAATTAAATATCCCAAAACCGAACCCATTCCTAATTTTTTGGAAATAGGAACGCAGATTACAGCGGAAAATAGAAAAATAAATGCTTGGCCTAAAAAGTCGTTCATTATTTTATAAGGTTGATTAGATGATGTGTCTAACTATTATTTTGTTTTGATTGAAATGCAATCGCATAAAATTTGAATTGTTTTATCATCGCTAATAATCCGTTTGCACGAGTTGGTGATAAAAATTCTGATAAACCAATTTCGTTGATAAAATCTGTATCCGATTCTAAAATATCTTTTGGCGTTTGATGATTATACATTCTCACCAATAATGCGGCAATTCCTTTTGGTAAAATAGCATTAGAATCAGCTTTAAATTCGATTGTATTACCATCCAATTCTGCATCTAACCAAACAGAAGATTGACAACCTTTTATGATTTTATCATCTGTTTTTGCTTCTTCAGGCAAAGTATTTAAGCTTTTTCCTAACTCGATCAAATATTCGTAGCGTTGTTCCCAATCGTCAAAAAATGAGAATTCATCTACTATTTCGTTTTGAATTTCTTTAATTTTCATATGACAAAGTTAGAAAGTTTTTGATAGTTTTTCCTCAAAAAAAGACGTTAAATAGCTTGATTCTTTTAGATTTCTTATTTTTGTGTTTTGATAAATTTCAATTCCCAAAAAATGAAGTACACTTTCATTGTTAATCCTAATTCTGGAAACGCAAAACACGATATTTCGCTCGATTTTTTACAATCAAAATTTGATTCTTCAGACGAAATCGTTTTGAAAGAAACCGTTTATCAATTTCATGCAAAAGAATTGGTGAAGGAGGCGATTGCAGAAAATTCAGATGTTATTGTTGCGTGCGGTGGTGATGGGACAATCAATGAAGTGGCGAGTGCTTTGGTGAAAAAAAATATTCCGTTGGGAATAATTCCTGCCGGATCTGGAAATGGTTTGGCTACAAATCTTAATATTCCGAAAGATATTAACAAGGCAATCGAAATTATCAAAAACCATATTGTTCATACGATTGATGTTGGTAGAGTAGAGGATAACTATTTTTTTAGCAATTTAGGTTTTGGGATTGACGCAGAAGTTATCAAAACATATGAAGAAAATCAAAAACGTACGATTACTGGTTATGTTGATGCATCTGTGAAAACGTTGTTGAATTATAAATCTAAATTGTTTCGCCTTTATATTGATGATGTAATTATTGAAAAAAATTTTTATTATCTATTCTGCTCTAATTCTAACATTGCTGGTTATGGAATCTCTTTTACACCGAAAGCTGATTTGTCTGATGGAGAATTGGATTTATTGATGATTGAAGATTTAGATGTTTTCGAACAATTTTATTTTTCGGTATTGGTTTTAGCCAAGAAAATTGATTTATTAGACAAAGCAAAGTATCGAAAAGTGAAAAAATTCAAGATTGAAAGTTTAGATAATAATCCGATTACGTATCAACTTGATGGAGAGATTCATAATACCGATTCACTTCAAGTAAAAGTTAAGGTCATACCAAATGGTTTAAAAATCATTTTTTAAACTTCAATTATTATTTAATTAACAATATAAATCATACATTTTCAATAAATTAAAATGTTATTAACTGAGTTGTAAACGATTTGTTTGTAACCATTTTTATCTTCAATTTTATAATAATACTTGCATTCGTTGTAACTTTGAATAAAATTTTTGCAATGAATAAGCCTTATAAAATTTTAGCAATCGATTCTAATCATGAATGTTTGAATAATGGACTTCGCGAAGCTGGTTTTATTGTTGATGAAGATTACAATTCACCCAAAGAGATCATCGAACAAAAGATTAATGAATATGATGGAATGATTGTAAGGAGTAGATTTCCAATTGATAAAGATTTTTTAGCAAAAGCAACGAATTTAAAGTTTATCGGTAGAGTAGGGGCAGGCTTGGAGAATATTGACGAAGAGTTTGCAGCTGATCATAACATTGTTTTATTCAATTCTCCCGAAGGAAACCGAGATTCTGTTGGTGAACATGCGATTGGTATGTTGTTGATGTTGATGCATCATTTGCGCAGAGCTGATAACGAAGTTCGTAATGGAATTTGGAAACGTGAAGAAAATCGTGGTGATGAATTGAAGGGAAAAACGGTTGGAATTATTGGTTATGGAAATATGGGAAATGCTTTTGCGAGACGTTTGCAGGGTTTTGAAGTTAATGTGATTTGTTATGATATTTTGCCAAATAAAGGAAATGAATTTGCGAAGCAAGTTTCGTTAGAAGAAATTTTTGAACAAGCTGATGTTGTAAGTTTACATACGCCGCAAACACCAGAAACGATGCAAATGATTAATGCAGAATTTATTTCTAACTTTAAAAAAACATTTTATTTTGTGAATACAGCGCGTGGTAAATCTGTTGTGACAAAAGATTTGGTTGAAGCAATGAAAACAGGAAAAATTTTAGGAGTAGCTTTAGATGTTTTAGAATTTGAAAAATCGAGTTTTGAGAAATTAGTTGCATCTGATTTACCAGAAGAATTTCAGTATTTAATCCAAGCGGATAATGTTGTTTTGGCGCCACATATTGCAGGTTGGACGCATCAAAGTAAAGTGAAATTAGCAGAGTTTATTCGTGATAAAATAATTGATTGGAAGAATAATCAGTAATGATTAATTGATATAAACTAAAAAGGTTCCGAAACTTCGGAACCTTTTTTCATTTTGTAAGTTTTTTGTAAACTTTATACAAAATAACTGCTACTATAATAACAAGAACGATTTGGAGTAGAATCCAAAGTATAACATTAAATGTTGATTCGCCTGAAATTGATAGCATATATATGTCTCATGTGTTAACTGAATGCTAAAATATAAATTATTTTTAACATTTTGTTAATAATTTAAAAAAAGTTTTATTCATCTTCTAGGTGTGTTAATTGATAACTTATCACATGTCAATAGATAAGTTTTTTTTGCACCCTAAATTTGTATAAAAATAAATTACTATGAATTACCAAATATTTAAATCAGAATCAAGAGGTGGAGGAAATCATGGGTGGTTAGACTCTAAACATTCTTACAGTTTTGCAAATTATTACGATCCAGCTCGTATTCATTTTGGAGCTTTGCGTGTCGTAAATGATGATATAATTACCGGAGGAATGGGATTTGGAAAACATCCTCATGATAATATGGAGATTATTACAATTCCTACAAAAGGAGGAATTTCTCACGAAGATTCAATGGGAACTGGTTCTGTAATTGAGTCTGGGGATGTACAAGTAATGAGCGCTGGTACGGGAGTTTTTCATAGTGAAATGAATGCTTATGAAAACCAAGAAGGACATTTTTTTCAGATTTGGATTATTCCAAATAAAATGAATGTTGAGCCTCGTTATCAACAAATTTCTGTTCGTGAAGTAGCAAAAGAAAATGAATTATATCAAGTTCTTTCTCCAAATGCAGATGATCAAGGAGTTTGGATTCATCAAGATGCATGGATTTTTTTAGGAAATTATACAGAAGATAAACAAGAAACATACAAAGTACAAAAAGAAGGAAATGGTGTTTTCTTTATGGTTGTGGAAGGAGAAGTTGAATTTGATGGAAACAAATTAGGACGAAGAGATGTCATCGAGATTAAAGATACAAACGAGTTTTCGTTTAATGTAGCAAAAGATTCTCGCTTGATGTTAATCGAAGTTCCTATGGATATTTAGAATTTTTTTCAAGTTTTAGTTGTTTTATATATAGAGCAGATTTCAGAAATGGAATTTGCTTTTTTTTTGTTAAAAAAATACCATTATCAACACAAGTATTTAGTATATTTACTGCTTATAAAACTTTAACTCAAAACGTATTAATCTATACTATATGAAACGTTTATTCATCATTGCTTCTTTCGCTTTAATGATTATCAGTTGTAAAAATGATAACATTGAAATTGATTCTACATCTGCGCAAACTTTTAGTGAAACGGTAGACAAAATTTCGAAGGCTTTGCCTGTTATGCAACAAGATAAATTTAAGGAAGCTTTACAGATTATTTTCGAGTATAACACAAGTCAATCAATGGATAATGAATCGCGTTGGGGAATTGTGCGTACGTTGTTAGATGGAAAAACAGTAGATGAGGTTTTTGATATTGCTGAAAAAGTCGCGTTACAAAATAAATTTACATGGAATAGAAATCAAGTTCCTTTGGTGAATGGAATTCCAAAATCAGGTGCAATTGAAACTGTAGAAACGCCTGCTGAACCGACTTCTAATGTACAACGTTTCGATTTTAGTTTAAAACAAGATGATAGTGGAATCTCAATTTCTCCTTTTTTCTACAATGCGCAAGGAGAGGAAATTCAGTTGGATAAAGCTGTAACGGCAACGATAGAAGTGTTTAATTCAGGTAGTATTGTGTACACATTTCGTTCTACAATTGATCCAAATTCTATGGATGATTTGTACAGAAAAAATACAATTAATATTAAATATTCGTCATTAGATGCTTCTAAAATTAAGAGTGATCGATTAGATATTTTGGTTCGAATTCCGAATTCTGAACGATATTTAACGAATCGTAAAGCGGTAAAAGTTCCGTTGAATTTAGTTGGTGCTGCTGAGGTTGTAGATTCTCTTTTGGTTGAAAGTACGCCTGCACATGTAAGTAAAGAAGCTGGAATGGTAAAATCTCTTTCGAATCGTTTTATGACAAATTTATCAAAGAAAAATTATTCTGGTGCTTTTGCGTTGACAAGAAGTGGTGAATGGAATACTTTCCAAAAATTTTCTTCTGATGAATCAATTAAGAATTTAGAGCAAGCAACAATTAATGATGCAAAAGTGTTAGATGCAGACGAAAAAGTTGCATTAGTTGAAGTGAATGCAAATTTAAAAGACCAATATTCTAAGACATATCAAGTGACTTTAGAAAAGATTAATAATAAATGGTTTGTGGTTAATTTTAAATAATCGTAAACGTATTAAACATAAAAAAAGCGTTCAAAATCTGAACGCTTTTCTTGTTTTATATTGAAATGAATTATTGTCCGTTTGCTTCTTTAGCAGCGTCCGCTTTCATTTTTGCGTTTGCAGTAATTGCAATCTCTACACGACGGTTTTGAGCACGTCCTTCTGCAGTTGTATTATCAGCAATTGGTTCCTCTAAACCTTTTCCTTTCGATGTTAAACGAGAAGAAGCAATACCTTTAGAAACTAAATAATCTTTTACAGACTGTGCGCGTTTTTGAGATAATGGTAAGTTATAATTTTGAGAACCTACGTTATCAGTATGGCCAACAATTAATAAATCTGTATCAGGATATTCGTTGAAAACTTCTACTAATTTATCTAAGTTAGATTTAGCAACAGCAGTTAAAGAAGCTTTGTTATAATCAAAAGTAACTTTAGAGTTTTCATCTAAAATTAAGTTAATCCCTTCTTCAGTTCTTACGACTTCTGCACCTGGTAAAACTTGCTCAATTTTTTGCGCTTGTTTATCCATATTGTTACCAATAACACCACCAGCAGCTCCACCTACAGCAGCTCCAATTACAGCACCTAAAGCAGTGTTACCACCTTTACCGATATTATTACCTAAGATTCCTCCAATAACACCACCAGCAACAGCACCAATACCAGCACCTTTTTGTGTATTGTTTGCATTTTGTACAGCTGTACAAGAAGACATAATAAATGATCCTCCTAATACAATTGCAGCTATTTTAGTATTTATTTTTTTCATAATTTCTAAGTTTTTTAAATTGTTGATTAACGTACGAAGTTATAAATCACTTGTGCAATTTTTCCATTTGCATTGATATCTTGTACCAATTTCATCGAATTTGCATCAACATAATCTACACGCATTTTATATCCTGCTGTATTTTGTTTCGCTTTGATTCCTGTAACATCTTTGAAGATAAAGTAAGTTGTAGAACCATCTTGTTGTAAATCCCAAATAATATTTGTTGTTCCTGAAGGGCAATCTCCGCCAGCGTTATTAAATGTATATGTTCCTTTTTTGTTGTTTTGAACTAAGTTCCATGTAGAACCTTCATAACATTCTGGGTTTGCTGTGTCAAAAACTTTCGCAACTGCATCAGTAACTTTTACATTACCTTGTACCTCGTTTGTTGTTAAACCTTGGTAGTCTACATTTGTCAAAGTCCATGCACCTCTCACTTCTTTACCTGTTTGTATTTCTTGTTTTGCAACGGTTGTAGATGCACAAGAAGTTAAAAATGCTGAAGCGCATATCCCAAATAATAAAATACTTTTTTTCATAGCTATTTATTTTATCTATTATTAATCTTAAAAAACGGCTTCTATAAATTAGATTTAATAAAGTTTTAGAAAAAAAACGACTTCTAATACATCTGATTAGATAATCATTCTTTAAAAACGCTTATTTTAATTTTCAGCTTTAATAATATAGATTAAAGAAGAATATTGACCTGTTTTTTTAGCTTGAGTATTAGACTTCAAACCAATTCTAAGTGCATTGATAAAACCTAACTTATTACCTTTATATTTTTCAGATAGTAGACTCACATAAAATGAATCTAATTTCATCGGGTGGATAGATTCAATTTTCATACCAAAGTTGCTAAATAACTTTCGCATGCTGGTTTCTGTGAAATGCCATAAATGACGAGGTACATCATAAGCTGCCCAATGTTCACCATAATATTTAGCATCATACGATTGGTGGTTTGGAACAGCTATTACTAAGATACCACTTTTTGTTAAATGTTTCTTTAGTTCTGTAATTATTTCTTTAAGATTAGGAATGTGTTCTAAAACATGCCACAAGGTAATCACATCATACTTTTCTGTATTCTGTTCTAATTCTGTAGAAGTAACTTTTTCGATTCCTACTTTTGATTGAGCAATTCGTCTTGCCGAATCATTTGGCTCCATTCCCAAAACATCGTAACCATTTTTTTGTAGATGCTCTAAAAAATCTCCAACGCCGCAACCATAATCTAGAATCTTTTTACCATTGCCAATTTTATTAATCAATTCTAATTTATTATTTAGATTGATTGATTTTGCCATTTGATAAAAACGTTCGAAAATAGATTTCTTTCCATCGGTATGGGAAATGTAATTTTTACTTTCGTAATACTTTCCCAAATTTTCGATAGGTTGGGGGAGAGTATACAAAACTTCAGTTTCTGAATCTTCGTAAATTTCGAACTTTTCTTTTGTTAAAAAATAATCTTTTAAATCTAATTTCTTAATACCAGAAAATCCTTCTTTTGAAGGATTTTCTTGAGATGTTTCACGTGGAACATTTTCCATATTATCTTCCCATGTAAATTAATAATACACTAATATCTGCTGGTGATACACCACTAATTCTTGATGCTTGTGCTACCGTTGCAGGTTTTATTTTTGTTAATTTTTGACGAGCTTCTATCGACATCGAACCAAAGACATGATAATCGATGTCAGCCGGAATTTTTAGATTTTCCAAACGATGCAATTTATCTGCATTCTGTTGTTCTTTCTTAATATAACCTTTGTATTTGATCTGAATTTCTGTTTGTTCTAATTCTTCTTGATCGTATTCATTTGTTTCAATAAATTCTTTTACACGATCTAATTTCGTAAAATCAGAAAGTTTTAACTCAGGACGAGAAATAACCGAAATCATTTTGTTTGGTTGTTTCAAAGGTGTTCCTTCGTGCTCTTCAATTACATCATTTATTTCTTGTGGCTTGATGGAATTTTCTTCGAAATAATTAACAAGTTTTTCAGCTTTGTCAAATTTTTCTTCCATTCTTCTCAAACGATCTTCTGAAGCTAAACCAAGTTCAAAACTTTTTCTTGTCAAACGTTCATCCGCATTATCTTGTCTCAATAAGATACGATATTCTGCACGAGACGTAAACATACGATAAGGTTCTTCTGTACCTTTTGTAATCAAATCGTCGATTAAAACTCCTATATAAGCTTCGTTACGATTTAAGATAAATGGATCTTTTCCTTGAATTTTTAACACAGCATTTATACCCGCCATCAAACCTTGAGAAGCAGCTTCTTCATAACCTGTTGTTCCGTTAATTTGACCAGCGCAATATAAGTTATCAATTAACTTAGTTTCTAGCGTATGTTTTAACTGTGTTGGTGGAAAATAATCGTATTCGATGGCGTAACCTGGACGTAAAATTTTTGCATTTTCAAAACCAGGAACAGAACGTAAAGCTCTTGCTTGAATATCATCTGGCAAAGATGTTGAGAATCCATTTATGTAGAATTCCATCGTGTGCCAACCTTCCGGTTCAGCAAAAATCTGATGACGATCTTTGTCTGCAAAACGATTAATTTTATCTTCGATAGATGGACAATATCTTGGTCCTGTCGATTTAATTGTTCCGTTAAACATTGGAGAACGATCAAAGCCTTCACGCAATAAATCATGAACTTCTTGATTGGTATAAGTAATCCAACAAGAACGTTGTTTCGTTAATTTTTGTGTATTTGTATATGAGAATTTTGAAGGATTTTCATCACCTGGTTGCTCAACCATTTTCGTATAATCGATAGAACGACCATCTACACGTGGAGGAGTTCCTGTTTTCATTCGTCCAGCTTCGAAACCTAAATCAACTAATTGTTCCGTAATTCCGAAAGCAGCAGATTCTCCCATGCGTCCACCTCCAAATTGTTTTTCTCCAATATGAATTAAACCATTCAAAAAAGTACCATTTGTAAGTACAACAGACTTAGAACGAATTTTCATTCCCATGGCTGTAATTACTCCGCAAACTTTACCATTTTCGATGATTAAATTTTTTACCATATCTTGAAAGAAGTCAACATTCTCTGTTCTCTCTAAAGATAAACGCCATTCTTCTGCAAAACGCATACGGTCTGATTGCGCACGTGGCGACCACATCGCTGGACCTTTTGATTGATTCAACATTTTGAATTGAATCGCAGTTTTGTCGGTAATAATACCTGAGTATCCGCCTAAAGCGTCAATCTCGCGAACAATTTGCCCTTTCGCAATTCCACCCATAGCAGGATTACAAGACATTTGTCCGATTGTTTGTAAGTTCATTGTAACAAGAAGCGTTTTTGCTCCTAAATTGGCTGCTGCCGCTGTTGCTTCTGCACCTGCGTGACCACCACCAACTACAATTACATCATATTCTGATTGAAATATCATTTGATTTGTAAACTTATTTTTCTTGTTAAAATAATAAATGTTCCACGTGGAACATTATTGATTTAGATAGCTACTAAACGTTTCTAAATATTGATTTTCTTTAGCAGTCATTAATTCTTTGTCATCTGGTTCTTTGTCCATATAACCAGCAAAATGTAATATCCCATGGATAACAACGCGAGCTAATTCGTTTTCAAAAGAAATATTATTTTGCTCAGCATTATCTTTGATTCGTTCGACGCTAATAAAAATATCACCCATCAATTTATCTTCAATAGAATTATCGAAACCAATAACATCTGTGTAATAATCGTGTTCTAAATATTGTCGATTAATTTGAAGTAAGTATTCATCATCACAGAAAATATAGTTTAAATCTTCTATTGTTTTCCTTTCATTCTTCATACTCTCTACGATCCAATCTATCCAAGTTTGAGCATCTTTTAGCTCAAAATCTGTTTCGTAAAATAATTCTATCATTGTTCTAAAACCAGTAACCTAAACTTAAATTAAATAATCCTTTTTTTGTGTAAGGCGAATAACTCCAAATAAAATTTAAAGGACCTAATGGACTATCGTAGCCATAGGTAATGCCGTACCCAAGATATTTGTAATCTGTTAAACTCAATTGCTCAAATCTATCTGTGATATTTGCTATATTCATAAATAGACTTGTGTAATGATTTTTCAAAATTCGAGCTTGAATATGAGAGCCAAAAAGCAATTGATTGTCGCCAATTGCAGAGCCAAAGGGAAGCCCATAAAACTTAGTGTAATTGAAAAAATCTTGTTCAACATAACCTCCGATATAAAACTTCTGAGGCATTGTTACATTATCGTTGAAAAAGGTTCCAAAGTTAGCAGTAAATCTGTAACTTAGGAAATTATTTAACGGAAAATTTGCCTCTAAACTTGATTCTAACAAATAGTTATTTTCAAACCCAGTTACATTAGAATCAAATAAATACTTGAAACTTCCATCAAATTTTAAACCACTACGCGCAAAATTTGCATTATTTCGATTATCTGCTTTGATATATCCATACGCTTTCCAATAATAACCTTCGGATTTTGCTGGAAATTCCTCATTAGAAGCAATAAAATTATTCGTGAAAACTTTTGTGTATTGATGCTCTAATCCAACGCCAATAGCAAATTTTTCTTTGATAGTCGATTGAATGTAGATTTGATTGATGTATTCTCTAAAGTTATAATTTACTTTTTTGTAGATATTATCCTGGCCAAAGAAGTTTCTTAGATCAATTTCTTTATCAAAATAATGTGAAAAAGAGTTGAAGCCGATACTTGGAAGATATCCATTATCAATGAAAAAATTGATGTTATATCGCGCATAATCACCAACCACAACATCAGCAGAAAGCACCGAGTTTTTGACAAATAAATTCTTTGAAGTGAAGTTTAAAAGTAATCCTGTTTTGAATAAATCATCGTAATGTAATCCAAATCGGATTGATTGTTTGGTCTTATTTTCTTGAACTTTTAACGTCAATAAATTCTCTTCATCGTTAAGTTCTGAGATTTTATACGTGATATTATTAAAGTTTCCGGAAGCATACAATTTCGAAATTCCAGCTTTTAAATCATCATATTTTATAATTTCAGGTGTACGAATGCCTAGCTTACCTTCGATATAATTTGTGTTGAAATTCTTCAATCCTTCAACTTCAATTTCTTTCACCAAAACATAATCATCAAGTTTAATTTCGTTTCGAGTTTTGTTTGAAGCATGCTGTTTTTTTGCAATTTCTTTGAGTTGATCATATACTTTTTCAGAAGCAATAAGTCCACGATTGTAAATAGAATCTACTTCGTCAAAACTTGTAACTGCATATTCTTTTAACTCTGGTTTAATCAATAAATCGACTAATTTCTTTTGTTCATCCGTTTTTTTAACGATACTCATCGTCATAATTTGACTCAAAATATCAATAGCAGAATTTAGATCATCACGTTTTTGTAAACCATCACCTAATTCTACACCGATAATAATATCAGCACCCATATCTTTCACTTCTTTCACGGGGAAATTGTTGACAACACCGCCATCAACATATATTTTACCATCAATTGTGACAGGATCTAACATGGTTGGATAAGCGCCCGAAGCCAAAATAACGCGAGGTAAAAATCCTGAACGAAAGACTTTTTCTTCTCCAGTTTCGAGATCAGTTCCAATACAAACAAAAGGCGTTGGAAGTTTATTGAAATCATCAATATCATGAACTGGACGCAATAAATAGGTCAATAAATCAAGCGGACCTTGACCTTTTGAAATGGCATTTGGAATCGTTAATTTGAACTTATCAAAAGGTAATTCTAAGATGTATTTTTCTTTGTATGCTTTCTCGAAAAAAGGAATCTCTGCACGATCTTTATTTTGCGTAATCAATGAAGAAATATCCAATTGATGCATGATTTTCTCGAGTTCGTCAGGTGTATATCCAGCGGCATATAATCCACCGATAATCGCGCCCATACTTGTTCCTCCGATGTAATCAATTTTGATTCCCGCTTCTTCAATCTTCTTCAAAGCGCCAACATGTGCATAGCCTTTTGCGCCACCACCACTCAATACAACACCCACTTTTAGACGCGTTGAATCATTCTTTGTTTCTTGTGCAAAGGTCATGGTTGAAATAATGAAAATGAAAGCAAAAAGACTGCGCATAAATTGATCTAAATTGAGGAATAAAGATAGCAATTTTGAATCTAAGTTGTAGAATTGTTTAACTATTCTACATTATTTTCATAACAACTTAAATAATATGAAAACTTTGAAAAGTTGGGAGAAAAAGCTTTATTTAGTTTTAGAAAAGGCTTTAGTTTTTCTATTTGTGAAACAGAAAGTGGATATGAATCATAAATTTCTGTTGGATAATCATCCTCATTTAAGATAAAATCATTTAAATAAAAAAGAATCTGTTCAGATGTTATTTCTAATTCGAATTCATTGTTCAGAGAATCGTCAGAATTATTATACTCTTCAATTAATCTAATTATTTTATCCATTTATTTTTTTTAAAATTACAAAAAAAGAGCTACTATTCAGTAACTCTTTTCAATAAATTATTCTTTGTAATAAACGCGTTTTATACGTTGGGAAACCGAAGTTAAGACTTCATAAGGAATTGTTCCTAACCATTCGGTAACGTTAGCTAAAGTTGGCGAGTTTCCAAAAATAGTCACTTCGTCACCTTCTTTACATGGAATATCGGTAACATCAACCATCATCATATCCATACAAATGGTTCCGGTAATTGTAGCCAAATGCCCGTTGATACCTACTTTTCCTTTTCCGTAACCAAGTGAACGACGAATTCCGTCTGCATAACCAACAGGCAAGGTTGCAATTTTGGTATGACGCTCCGCTGTAAAACGACGACCATAGCTTACAGTTTCGCCTTTTTCAATCTCTGAAATCTGAGAAATTACCGTTTTGAAACGCACAACAGGTTTCAAATATTTCTCCATAAAATCGGTATATTCAGAGTAGCCATACATTCCGATTCCTAAACGAACCATGTCATATTGATGTTCTCCATACGCTACAATTCCAGGAGAATTTAACGCATGTTTGATTGGTTTTATGTTTAAAGCAGTTGTAATTGCCGCATAACTATTATCAAAACGTTCTAATTGATATTTCGCATATTCTTCTTCCTCTGGCATATCTGCAGTTGCTAAATGCGTGAAAATTGAGCGAACATAAACATGTGAATTATCTTTTAGAATTGCAATTAATTCTTCGAAATCATCTTCGTGAAAACCAAGACGATTCATACCTGTTTCCATTTTTAGGTGAATTGGATAAGGTGAAGAAATTTGTTTTTCTTGTAGTTTCTGAATGAATAATTTCAAAACACGTAAACTATAGATCTCTGGTTCCAATTGATAATCGATAACAGTAGAGTAACTACTTTGTTCCGGGTTCATGACGATAATTGGAATGGTAATTCCAGCTTCGCGCAATTCTTTTCCTTCATCTGCAATCGCAACGCCTAAGAAATCGACACCGTTATTTTGTAAGGTATTTGCTACCTCAAAACTTCCTGTTCCATAACTATTCGCTTTTACCATGCACATCAATTTTGTGGTAGGTTTTAGCAATGAGCGGTACACATTTATATTTTCGATCAGGTGTTGCAAATTAATTTCAAGAACAGAATCGTTGGAACGTGTTTCTAATTCACTCGAAATTTTTTCTAATTTGAACGGACGAGCGCCTTTTAATAAAATAGCTTCGTTGTCGACGTTTTGATGACGGAACTGCTCTAAGAATTCTTCAGTCGAATTGAATGAACGAACATAGGATTCAAATAAATGTTTGAACTGAGAAATTTTTTCTCCAATTAAAACTATCTCATCAAAATGATAAGGGTTGACTAAATTGGCTGCTTGTTGATATAAATCGTGGTCAGATAAGTTACTTTGTAAAATATCCGTCAACACCAACGATTTTTTGTCGCGTGGTTGTTGATTTAACACATTTAGACCAATTTTTAATGAATTTAGATCAGAATTGAATGTATCATTAATTAAAATTGAATGATTAATCGCTTCTTTAATTTCCAAACGCATTTCGATTGGTAGAAGTTGACTAAATTCGTTTTTAAGTTGTTTATAATCAATATTTAAACTAATTAAAGTCGTTAAGCAAATTAAACTATTTTTAATCGAAGCATCATCGATAAAAGGAATCGAATAGGTGAATTCTTGTTGATTATGTAAAATAGAAATTTGCGTATTAGTCTGATTACTTTGTATTTGCTTGATCTGTACAGTGGCAGAATTGGAGTAACCGTAAGTATATTTATCTGTTTTTGCTAAATGAGCGTTTTCAAGAATAGCTTGATGAACTTTTTCGTTTTCGATATTGAAAACTAATTTATCAACATGAGAAAATAGTTTCAGTTTTTCCTGAATCAATTCATCTTGATTTTTAAAATTCTCTAAATGCGCTTCTCCGATTTTTGTCAACACACCTATTGTTGGTTGAATAATTTCTTCGAGATTTTGCATTTCATTTGGCATCGAAATTCCAGCTTCGAAAATACCCAAATCGTTTTTCTCTTCCATTTGCAAAACAGAAAGTGCTGCTCCAAATTGAGAATTGTAACTTTTTGGACTACGAACAATCGAGAATTTTTTCCATAACAATTGATTCAACCACTCTTTGACAATCGTTTTTCCATTGGAACCGGTAATTCCGATCACAGGAAAATGAAATTGTTTGCGATGAATTTTTGCCCAATTTTGCAAAGCAAGTAGCGGATTTTCAACCTCGATAAAATTTGCATGAGGCAAATTTGTCAACGCTTTTTCTACGACAAAATTTCGAATTCCTCTTTGATAAGCATCTTGCAAAAACAAATGTCCGTCTTTTTGGTTTCCGTGAAAAGCAAAGAAAATTCCGTGAATTGGATTGACAATCATGCGCGAATCAAAGAAAATTTGATTGATGATTTCGTCTCCATTTCCAATCAAAGTACCGTTGATGATACTTGCAATTTGATTTAGATTATAAGTTTTCAACTTTATGTTTGTTATGTTCTTCCCAGAAAGCAACTCGGCTTAATGGTTCATATTCTAGTACTTCGCCAAGTTCTACAAGACGATCACTGTCAATTTTTCGGTGCGAATAATTGGCTAAATTTCCTGTACGAACGCAGATTGCATGCACTTTTGTTACATACTCGGCAGTCGCCATTAAATTGGGCATTGGACCAAAAGGACGACCTTTGAAATCCATGTCCAAACCAGCAACAATAACGCGTTTGCCTTCGTTTGCCAATTGATTGGCTACGTCTACAATTCCTTCATCAAAAAATTGTGCTTCATCAATCCCTACCACATCGCAATCATCAGCCAATAATAAAATTGCTGAAGAATACTCAACTGGCGTTGATGTAATAGAATTTTGATTGTGTGAAACGACTTCGCGGTCCGCATAACGCGTATCTATCGTAGGTTTGAAGATTTCGACACGTTGTTTGGCAAATTCGGCACGTTTTAGACGGCGTATAAGTTCTTCGGTTTTACCAGAAAACATTGAGCCACAGATGACTTCTATCCATCCACTTTTTTTGTTATGATTAAAGGTATTTTCGAGGAACATAGTTCAAATAATTTAGATTAAAATATGAGAACAAATTTACGGAATAAATTAGTTGAATGAAGTAAAAAATTAAATGAAGATAGAGATATAAGAAAAGTTAAATAAATGCGTTCTAAACTTTAATGTTATAACAACAACACTTATTTATTTTATGGAAACTCAACAAGAAAATAATAATCAAGAAATTGATTTGGTTTTTTTAGCGAAGAAAATTAAAGGTTTTTTTCTATCAATAGGTTTTTTAATCCTACGATTAATCAACTTTATTATTCGAAACAAAATAATAGTAATTATCTTGTTCATTTTAGGTATATCTCTTGGGGTTTATTTTGATAAAAAATCAAAAAATAATTTTAAAACAGAAGTTGTTGTTGTTCCTAATTTTGAAAGTGTTGATTTACTTTATGCAGAAGTAGAAAATTTTAAATCGAACTTAAATTCGAACAAATCTAAATATGACTTTTTGAATGATGTTGTAGATTTAAGAATAGAATCTATAGAAAATATAAATAGTATTCTTACAGATAAGGATAATTTGGAAATTTTTAAAGTATTAACATCAAATGGACAAGATTTATCTAAAATTTTGAAAAATGAAGAGTTTAAAAAGAATTATAAATATCATTTAATCACGTTGAAAACAAATTCATCGGTGAATTCTCAAAAAATCATTGATTTTTTATTAAATACTATTAATTCTAAACCATATTATAAACAAAGGTCTGCTTTCGCAATTAAAAATCAAACTAATGCTAAACAACAAGCAGAAAAGAGTATTGAACAAATTAATAAGATTCTAGAAAATTTAGGAAATGGAAGTGTTTCTGTTGTTGGTAAAGATTTGAATATTAATAGTTATGATCAATTATCTAATGTAATTGAGATGAAAGATTATTATATGAAAAAATTAGTTGATATTAATACTAAGTTAATTGAGTATAAATCTACTATTTATCCTGTTAATACATCTTTTAACAATAAAATACACCAAAAGATATATGAAAAAATGGTAGTTATTTTACCACTTTTTTTGATTGGTTTCTACTTGTTTTTGTCTTATATCAAATATTTGTATGCGAAGTACAATAATCTATACCAAAAGACAAAAATTACAAATGCTTGAAAAGAGCAAAAATATTATCAAAAACAAGGAAATTAAACAAGGTTTAATCACACTTTTTTTAAGAGGAATTGGTGTATTGACGTTATTTGGTTTTACTATTTTTTTTAATCGAAATTTTGATTCTTCTGTGGTGGGCGATTACGAGTTTACTCGTATGTTTTTACTCGTATCAGGAAGTATTTGTTTGTTCGGCACAGATATCTCTATTTTATATTTCGCAGGAAGATTGAAAAGCGAAGAAAGATTTTATGAACTAAAAAAATTGTATTATAAAATATCAATTCTAAGTTTTCTTTTTTGTTTAATAATAGGACTTATTTTTTTTATTTTTTTTGATTCAACTTTTATTAATTCTTTTTTTGGTTCGGAAAACTCATATAAAATAACATCTTATAGTATATTGTTTTTATTTTTTAATGTTTGGACTCTTTTTAATACGGAGGTTTTGAGAGCTCTTGACCAAATTGTTTGGTCTGAATTATTTCGAAATACATTCAAGTTCTTTCCTGTTATCTTTGGCGCAATCATTTTATATGGAAGTGAAAAAGAGGAAAGTATTGTCTTTTATTATATTTTAGGTTTTGTAATTCTAGGTCTTATTACTTCAGTTTTTGTATTAGTCCTTTTGAGTAAAATTCCGAAATCAAAACATAATTATTCATCAATAACTTATCGCGAAATAATAGATTATTCTTTGCCAATGGGAATAAGTAGCTTTGCAGTTTATTTATTTTCTACAATTGATATTATTATTTTGAGAAACTATTTTTCGAGTTCAGATGTGGCTTTATACGCTTTGGGAATAAAAATAATGGCAATTTTGAGTATGGTAATTTTAAGCATCAATGTTAATCTTTCGCCACAGATAGCTGAACTTTATTTGAAGAATGAGTTAGACGAGTTAAAGAAGGTTTTAAGACATTCGAGTCGATTTATTTTTCTGTTAAGTGTAACAATAGGCTTAATAATTATTTTATTTTCTGATTACATTTTACCAATATTTGGAGCAGAATATATTGCAGCGAAAACAGCTTTATTAATTCTTGTTATTGGACAAATTTTAATTTCAAGTTTAGGAAGTTCGGCTGCTTACTTGAATATGACAGGAAGACCAAAAGTTTTTCGTAGTTTTCTATTGATTGCTTTGCTAATTAATCTTTCCTTGAATTTAATTTTGATTCCTAAATTTGGAATAATAGGAGCGTCTATAACGTATGTTTTAACAATTCTTTTTTGGAACTTATGTGCTGTTATATATATTTACCAAAAGGATAAAATAAAAATTTATATCAATTGAAATGAGAGTTACTCTACAAAAAAATAAGTTAACATTTATACTTCTTTTTTTATTGTCAATTCTTATCGCATTGATAGGAGAGAAAGTATTGCCACAGAAGTTCTTTATAGATGCTAATACAATTGTTTTTGATTTTTATAATGAAGCAGGTTTCAAAGGAAGTTATCCGCTTACAATGTCTTTTTATAAATATACTCAGTTAGGTAAATTACCTTTTAATGTAGTAGGTGTTTTTCAGTTGTTTTTATATTATATTATTTTATTCAAAATAGGTGTACCAAAGGATTTTCATATCCTTACTATAAAAAATATAATTGTTTACTTAGCTTTTTTGATGATAGGAATTTTTATCTCAATGCCTTCAAAAGAGTTTATTACATTTCTATTTATTTCACAAATTGTTTTCTTATTTCAATCTAAAAAAATAGGGTTTGATTTATCACTTTTATATTCTTTTTTAATATTAATAATATTTGGAATATTCTTCAGGTCTTATTTTGCATTAATACCTGTTATATCTATTTTATTATACTTTATTTCGAAAATAAAGTATACAAACAGGACATTCGGAATAATAATAATAAGTGTATTAGTAATAATTCTATTTTCAGCGTTACATTATTTAGCAAAGGGAGAATTTTTTTCTGATTTAGCAAGAAATTCTGTAAATGAAGTTAGACAAGGCTCTGAAGATGCAAACTCTATGATAATTCCTCCATTAGAACCTACAGGATTATTAGCAGAGTTAGTGAATACTTTTTATAGTTTTTTATCAGTTAATTTCCCAATTGTAGAATATAAGCATTTATTATCACCTCGAATTTTTCTATTTATTATTTGGCAGATTTTATTTACAATAATTTTTATAGTTCGTTTTTCGTGGGCTATAAAAGATCCGGTAAAGAAAAATAGAATATTATGGATATTTTATTTTCTGTTTTCTTATTTGGCAATCCAAAGTGTTTTTGAGCCAGATTTAGGTTCAGCAGTTAGACACAAAATTGGAATTTTACCATTGTTTTATTACGTTTTCTACTATGATAGTTTCTCTGAAAAAGTATAATCAAATTAATCAGTTATTGATTCTACTAATTGCATGTACAATCGTTTTTAGGAGTATTTGTACACCTATTATTATATTTTTTTTAGTGTTTAATTTATTTCATTACAAGTTTGTTAGCATTGAAAAAAAACATTTTAAAGATATTCTAATCATAAGTTCTCCGTTATTAATTAGTTTACTGTTTTTTTTCAATAATGATACAATTTCAGGAGGATTCAAATCTGTAGAAAAATTATTGACATTAATTATTTTTCCAATTTTTGTTTTAACGAATAAAAACTTGAATATCAATTTTATTCTAAATCAATATAGGATCTGGTTTCTCGTTATATTATTAGGGTTTTTAGTAAGATTTGTTTTAATTTTTCCTGAGAAAATAACGAAATATATTAATGGAATTGATTTGATAGAAATTGGTTATCAATTTGCAATTTCATTAGGTTCTCACGCTCCTTTACTCAATTTACAAGTTGGCTTTTTGAGTGTAGTTCATTTTTATTTTTTGATTCAATCAATTGTAAATAAACAATTTTATAGAATGTTTTTTAACATCATTCTATTTTTCCTTTCCTTTTGTTTAGTCCTAATTGTCAATACTCGTGTCACGTTATTAGCTGTTATTATTTGCGTTGTTATTATTTTGGTAAGAGAACTTATTTCTATATTTTCATTAAAGAAAACAATGATTGGTTTATTCGCAGGGTTAATGATAACTACCACAATAATAGGAGGTTTTGTTAAACTTAATCCTTATATGTACGAGAAATACTCTTCGGTTACTTTTATACATATGGATAAAGTTGGAAAGCTAGATGAAATTAAAAATCCAGAAATTGTAGTGTTTAATGCTTTGGTGACAAGAGTCTCTATTTGGAAAGCATCTGTAGAAGTCGCAAAAGAAAATTTACCTTTTGGAACAGGAGCAGAGATGGGTAAAAAAGAACTTTTTGATTATTATAAAAAGACAAATCAACATTTCTTAGCTAAGTACGAATTTCCAGTTCATAATCAATTCTTAGATTTCTCAATAAAATTTGGAGTTATAGGCTTTATAGTTTGTTGTATTTATATATTTTTTCCGTTTTATAAAAGCATAGATTTACTTAATTTCAAATCACTATTTATTTGTTTTGGAACGTTGTTCTTTATTTCGAATTTAACGGATGATTTTTTAATTCGATTTGATGGAATTGTTTTTAGCGGATTATTTTATTCATTGTTTAGTAGTATTTCAACCTTTAAAAAATAATAAATGAAAAAAGCTATAATTATTGATTGGCTTGATAAATACGGAGGTGCAGAAAGAGTAATCGCAAAGCTTAATCAAATTTTTCTTTTTGACGAAGTGTATACTTTGACTAATATTATGAAAAAGGAGGAGTTTTTGGAAATTTTTCCTCAAAAAAACATACAGGTTCACGATACTTTTCTTAGAATTTTAAAAAATAAATTTAGATTTCTTTACTTCATTTTCTTTTGGGTAATAAACCGAATGAAAGTTTCTCCAGAAGTTGATTATTTTATTTCTTCTTCTCATTCTATAGCGAAAGGCGTTACAAAATCTCGAAAAGACCAAATTCATATAAGTTATTTTCAGGCGAGAAATTCAAATTATATCTGGGACGAAATAGACCTATACTTTGGTAAAAGTAAATATCTATTCTATCCATTATTATTAATTCTTAGAAAAATTGATATTAAACAAGCTCAGAAACCTGATTATATAATTTCTAACTCTAAGTTTGTTCAACAATGGGTAAAAAAAACATATAATAGAGAGTCTATTGTAATTTATCCACCCGTTAATTTCGAAAATTTTGAACTTGTAAAACATAAGTCAGATTATTACGTTATTGTAGGTAGAATGGCTTCAATAAAAAGATTTGATGTTGTTATAAAAGCATTTAATCAAAACAAAAAGAAGTTAATAGTTATTGGAGATGGAGAAAAGTTAGATGACCTAGTAAAGCTATCGACCTCAGATAATATCCATTTTTTTGGTTTTTTAGAGTCGAAGTTAGTAGGCGAATATATCTGTAAGGCAAAAGCTTTTATACAAGTTGGTATAGAGGGGTTTGGAATAGCTCCATTAGAAGCGCAAGCTTGTGGTACACCAGTTATTGCTTTTGCGAAAGGAGGTGTTGTGGAAACTGTAATAGATAAACAAACAGGTGTTTTTTTTGATGAACAAACTGAAGAAAGTTTAAATTTTGCAATAAATGAGTTCGAAGAACTTCAATTTGATCAGACTTTAATAAGGAATCATGCATTAAGTTTTTCTCATGAAGTTTTCGAGAAAAAAATGAGAGATTTCGTAGAATCAAAAATAAAAAAAGTATAACGTAAATTTTATAATGGGTAATCTTAATAAATTTAATTTTTCAATAAAAATAGGATTCTATATTTTAGATGCATTGATTATTATTTTTGGTTTACTTTTTTTTATTTGTAATCAATACCAATATTTTTATCATACTAAGTTAGCTAGACTTCCTTATTTTTCTGAATTACTCGATGCTCATTACAAAGCAATTTTACTATTATTAATCGCTTGGTTTGTTATTGCAGATTATGTAAAACTCTATTCTATAAAAAGAGTCAATTTTCTTAGAGAAATTCTTCGAAAAATAGTGTTGCAAACATTTTTCTTTTCTTTGATTATTTTTACAATTTCTGGAATAAAAAAAGAGGAGCTATTAGCGAATCAATTAATTGTTTATTTTGTTACCATTTTATTTGTTTATCTAATCTTTACACGATTACTAGTGTTTTTTATGAGTAGATACAATTTTCAAAGAGGGAATGATGTGAAGAATGTTATTGTTTTGGGAGAGAATAGTAATACTCCACGTTTTAAATCGATTATAGAGAATAGAAAACATTATGGCTATAGAATTATCAAAACAAATAATATTATTGATAATGATTCATTAGAAACAGTTTTATTATCAAATAAAGTTAAAGAAATATTTATATCTCAATTAGGATTACCTATATCATTACAAGAACAAAGTATTGTTAACTTTTGCGAAGATCATCATATAAAAGTAAGCTATATACCTTATTCGTTGAACACGGAATTAATAAGTTTAGATGTTGTATACATTGATACTTTACCAATTTTTAGATTTAAAAAATTTCCTCTAGAAAAAGCGGAAAATAAATTGATCAAATCCTTATTTGATGTTATCATTTCTTGTTTTGTTTTAATTTTTATAATGAGTTGGTTGTTTCCGATAATTGCAATTTTAATTAGGTTAGATTCGAAAGGGCCAATATTTTTTAAACAAAAGAGAAGAGGAATCAATGGAGTAGAGTTTGACTGCTATAAATTTAGAACAATGCGTAATGATGGAACAAATTCCATTAAAGCTACAGTAGTTAACGATAATAGAATTACAAAAATTGGAAAGTTTCTTCGTAAAGCAAGTTTAGATGAATTGCCGCAATTTTTTAATGTACTGAACGGAGATATGTCTATTGTAGGTCCACGGCCACACATGATATCACAAGATATACATTACAGTGAAATTATAAGAAAATATAATCTTAGAAATTATGTCAAACCAGGTATTACAGGTTTAGCACAAGTAAAAGGTTATCGTGGAGCTATAGATTGTGATAAAGATATGGAAGATCGTATACGAACGGATATCTTTTACGTACGTAATTGGTCACTTCTTTTAGATTTACAGATTATTTATCAAACGATAGGTTTAATAATAAAAGGAGATAAAAATGCTATATAAAAGATAAAAAAACCTCTTATAAAATTTATAAGAGGTTTCTCGAATTAATTCGAAAATATATTTTATACAATATAAGATAAATTATCTTTCGTATCTTTTTTCATTTTCGGTTCCAAAGCTAGCGATTTTATATAACCACCATCCCATCAATGCGCATCCGATGAATGTAAATAACCATCCAAAGATAACACCAATTGGAGATAATAAGTTTTCAAAAGTCCATTTGAAAATATCACCAATCGCAAAAAATAAATCAGTTATAACTCCCATATTCTAGTTTATTGCTTAATTTGCATCAAAGTTAATAAAATGTTGGTTAATCTACTTGACAAAAGGAATTTTTTTATACAGATTTTTATCATTGTGTTGTTTACGTTACTTGGAGTTACTAATTTTAACAGTATTGATCTGAGTAATTTAGAAAAATTAGGCGTAATCCTAACGTTTTTAACTATAGCTTTAGTTGGATATACTGATAATACAAATGATTTAATTAGCAGATCTTCTTATCCGACTTTCATTTATATTTTATGGATAATGCCTTTTGTAACTGGTTTATCCGATTATCGCATTGCTGGTAGTTTGTTACTTGTTACTTATGTTACGATTAAATTACTCTATTTTGAGTCCGAAAAAAATGATACATATAACGCTTTTGATATTGGCGTTTTTATAAGTTTTGCAATTTTATTAAGTCCACCACTTATTTTTTTAGGAATTGTAGTTTTTACTTACTTCTTGACTTTAAGAGTGGTAGAGCCAAAAATTCCTATTCTTGGTTTTTTAGGATTTCTTTTGCCAATATTAATCGTTGCTCAAGTTAGTTTTCTGCTCGATTATTACTTTATGTTCGATTTTTATAAAGAACAATTAATGTTTACAATGGTACATTTCGAATGGAAACAATTGTTTTTAGTTCCAATTGCAATTATTCTAATTTATTCAATTATCAATCATTTCAAGAATGTGAATAAATTGACAGCACAAAAGAAACGTATCTTTTTGTTGATGCATTTTATGTTTGGAACAATGCTGATTACGTATATTCTTTACGGAGGAAATAACGATGCTTATCTTGCCTTCTTAGGTTTTAGCATTATGTTAATGTTAACAAGATATTTTAGCGAAAGCAAACCCAAAATAGAATGGCTAAAAGAGGCATTTCTTTGGGTTTTTATGATTTGCTTGCTAATTTATAATTTTTATGATAGAATCCCGAGATTCTTCTCCTTGATTACGGAGGTAAGTTTTTAATTCGAATTCTTTTCCATCAAAAACACCATAAGTAAAGTAGTTAATCCAATCGCCAAGATTGATGTGACGTGCTTTGCCTATAGCAATTTCCATTGGTAAATGTCGATGTCCGTAAACTAGATAATCGAAGTATTTTCGATGCAATTGCTTGCGGCTATACATGATTAACCATTCGTTGTCAACGCCTAAGAAATTAACATCTTCGTCTCCTGAAATCATTTTATTTTTTCGCGAAGCTGTAATTCCCAACCACATTGCCAAATCGGGATGAAGTAGATAAAAAAGGAATTGACAAACTTTGTTTGTAAAAACCTTTTTCATGCGTTTGTAGCCTTTATCACCAGGTCCTTTTCCATCTCCATGTACAATAAAAAATTCTTTTCCATTGATGATAAAATCCTGCTTATCTCGAAAAACAATTGCGTTTATTTGTTCTTCCAAATAATCTTTCATCCATAAATCATGGTTTCCAACAAAGAAATAAATTGGAATTCCGCGATCAGAAATTTCGGCTAATTTTCCTAAAACACGCACAAATCCTTTTGGAACAACATGTTTATATTCGAACCAAAAATCGAATAAATCGCCAATCAAAAACAAAACACCACAATCGTCTTTTATTTCGTCAAGCCATTTTACAAACAATTTTTCGCGCACCAAACTATCTTTTTCATTCGGAGCACCAAAATGATGATCCGAAGAAAAATAGGCTTTTTTACCAGGTTCTAACTGAATGTTTATTGGTTGTCCTCCGCTAACCATTCTGCATAAGAATTTTCAGTTTCGTGTAATTTCAAAGCAACCAAATCGATATTCGCTGGTAAAAGAGGTTTGATTTTATCCACAATCCACAAAATCATGTTTTCAGCAGACGGTTGATAATCTGTAAAAACAACATTGTGTCCTTCTGCTAATAATTTTTCACCTAATATTTTGTGAGGTGAATTTTCGTTCAATAAAATAGCGTGATCAAAAAGATCAACAATTTCTTTGTTCACAATTTTTTTCAAATCCCCAAAATCCATCACCATTCCAAGTTTCACATCGGTTGTGTCTTCAGAAGGTGTTCCTTTCACAGTTACAAATAATTTGTACGAATGCCCATGTATATTTTTACACTTTCCGTCATAACCATGCAATGCATGTGCAGTTTCGAACGTAAAAGCTTTTGTAAGTCGAATGATTTTCATTAAATTTAGTACTAAACTTTAATTTGCAAAGGTAATGGAAATCAAAACAATCGTAAATTCTTTGGTTGATTTATTTTTTCCGATGCGGTGTTTGGATTGCCAAGACGTCATTCAACCTTCGCAATTTCTGTGTGTTTCGTGTTCAACAAAACTCGTTTTCACACATTTTAATTTCGATCAAAATAATCGAGCTTATGATAAATTGAGAAATTTTTGCGAAGTTGAAAACGCTTTTTCTTTGTTAGAATTTAAACATCATAACACCACGCAAGCTATTTTACATGAAATGAAATATAGAAATCGCCCAGAAATTGGAATTGATTTAGCGCAGATGATTAAGTTTGATTTGAGTCATTATGACGGAATTATTCCGATTCCATTGCATTCAAAACGATTGAAAACAAGAGGCTACAATCAAGTAGAAAATTTTGCACGAACGTTGGCAGAAATCAACCAGATAAATTATTTTTCGGATGGATTAATCCGAACTAAATACAATTCATCTCAAGTAAATGAAGACAAAAAACACCGATTGGATAACTTGAAAGATGCGTTTGAAATCAATCCAAATCTTAAACCTGGACATTATATTTTGATTGATGATGTCTTAACAACTGGTGCAACAATTGCATCGGCAATAAAAAAGTTTAATCTTTCAGAAAATTTTAAGATAAGTGTAATTACCATTGCTTGTGCTTAATAACAAGCTTTTTCTTAACTTGCGCCCATGAATAAGACGACACGTTTTTCGCTTTTGATGTTAACCATTTTGACGGTTATTTCTTGTGCAAGACAAGGTTCACCAACGGGAGGACCTAAAGATGAAACTCCGCCAGTTTTCCTAAAAGCTGATCCAGATACATTGGCTACGAATGTAGATCTTAATTTGCAAGAGGCTACAATCAACTTTGATGAGTACATTCTTCTGAAAGAATACAGCAAAAATGTGGTTGTTTCGCCATCGTTTCAGATTCCCCCAATTGTGACGCCGCAAGCTTTAGCGAAGAAATATATTTCGATTAAATTTCAAGAACCATTGTTACCAAATACGACGTATAGTTTCAATTTTGGTGATGCGATTCAAGATTTTAACGAAAATAATAAGTTGTCAAATTTTCAATATGTTTTTTCGACAGGTAGTTTTATTGATTCGTTGAAGGTAACAGGTCGTGTAAATTCGTCCTATGATTTCAAAGGGCCAGAAAAGATATTGGTCGGGCTATATAAAGTTGATAGTGCATACAAAGACAGTATCATTCTGCAAAAGAAACCATATTACATTGCGAGAGCCAATGATAAAGGAGAATATCAATTAAATTATTTGGCTTCGGGCAAATATAAATTAATTGCTTTTGAGGATATGGTAGAAAATGTGATGTACGATTATGGGAAAGAGCGTTTGGCTTTTCATAACGAACCAATTGAGCTGAATGCAAATCAACAAATCAACTTGAATTTATTCAATCAAAAACCAGCTTATCGTAAACCTGAAGCGAGTTTTAAACAAGAAGGTTTAATTGTTTTTAAAACGACAGGTGCAACGGATGATGTTACGATAACGCCGGTTGGGAAAGAATTTAAAACGGCTTATATTCAGAAGTTTCCAAAACAAGATTCGATTAATTTTTGGTTTAATCCAAAAGTGGATACAATTGTAGGAAAAAGCGCAAAATTGAATTTCAAGGTTCAACATAAAGATCAAATTGATGAAGTAAGTGCATTATACTCAAAATCGAATACAGAACGAAAATTAGAATTTAAAGCAATAAATGATCAAAAATTAGCACCAAATAAACCGTTTAAAATTCAGACAAATGCACCAATAAAATCATTAGATTTATCTAAAATTTATGTATTTAAGGATACGGTTTCAATACCATTCAAAGTTTCGATTGATACAGTGAATGCTCAGAATTTGAATTTTGCTTTTGAGAAAAATTTAGATGAAAAATTTGAAGTTAACATCTATCCAAATGCATTGACAGACGTGTTGGGAGAGAAGAATGATACACTTGCATATCCTATAAAAATGGGAACACGAGGCGATTTCGGACATTTGAAATTAACGCTTCAAAATACACCATCCAAACCATTTATTTTACAGTTTTTAAAGACTGATAAAGATTTTACAGTGATTGAAGAAATCTATAATCCAGCAAATAAAAACTATTTTGAGTTCAACTTTATTGAGCCAGGAGAATATTTGTTCCGCTTATTGGTTGATGAAAACGAAAATGGAAAATGGGATACAGGCGATTATTTATCAGGTAAACAACCCGAACCAATTTATTTGTATCCAGAGCCAATCAAAATTAGAGCGATGTGGGATGCGACCGAAACATGGGTTTTAGGAGAGGCAAATCAACCCGTTTCTTTACCAAATGATGACAAAGATTCGGACAAAAATAGAATACGTCGAGGAGAATTGAAAGAAGGCGAGGAGCGCCAAAATCCACGAACAACAAATAAGAAATCAGAGGAATAGTTCTCTGATTTTTTTATTTAATCAATACGTAAATCTTTTGTAATACTTGCGTATGGTTGTATATCATAAACAGGACAGCCTATTCTGTCCAAAATAATACTTCCTATAATTAAATATACTTGATATTGAGTTTTAGGTGAATTGTTATTAAGAAGATGTTTACAATTTGTAATTAAAATTGCATTGATAAATTCTTCAACAGTAAGATTTTCCCATTTTATAAAATGATAATCTAAGAAAACATATTTTAATAGATTCGTGAAATTTTTAATTTTTAGATTTAAAAAATTACTTAAATTTTGGTAGTTATTTACTTGTAAGTAATTTGATATTTTATCCGTTAGTTGAATATGATGTCCAAAGTAATTTTGAAACGATACGTAAAGTGAATCAAGTTCTTCTTTGTTTTCGGAAGTAACATCAATCATTTGACAAATTAGGTTTGAAACTTCTTCAACTCGACTTACTTTTTGAATATCTTCATCTTTAAAACAAATATTGAAATGATTTTCAAATTCCATGATTAATTCAACAGTATCTAATCCCATATTTTTAACTTTCTGGTGCCAAATATATAAATGGAGAAATAGGAATATTTCTTAAAATAGAATAAATCAAAAGGAAGATTAAGAAATTTCGCGCAAAACTTGCAGGGAGATGTAATTTGCCTGACATTGGTTTGCCTAAAAAAATATTTCCAACAATAGCATAATACAATTGTACACAAATGTAAAGTGCAAAAGGCAAAATAAGATTGTAACGTAAGGATTGTAAAAGATGTCCGTGAACAAGCAAGGAAAAAGCGCGCTGACCACCACAGCCAGGACACCACAAACCTGTTATTTCATGAAACATACATTTGATAGAAAACGGACTTTGGTTGCTGTAATAACTATAAAAATAGACAATTACCAAAATGGGTAAAAGCGTTGCTAGTCCATAAACCAAAATCCGTTTTATCATATGATTAATTTCCGTTAGAGCTTTCTAAAATACTTTTATATTGCTCCATATAAGCATCCATACCTCCTGTAATTAACATCACAACATTAATAATAACACCGATTACGCCTAAACCAATTGCAACGTAAGCTAATAATTTAGAATTTTTAGCTGCTTGTTCAGCACCTGTATAATCACCAATATTGTGTTTTGTATTCACTTGATTTGCAAAAACAATTGCAATAATACCCACAATAGTACCGATGCAACAAGGAGAACAAAGCCCTAAAATAGTTCCGATGATGGCCAAGACAAGGTTGTTTTCTGGTTTTGGTTTAATTTCTTCAAAAGAAGATTGTTGTGGTTGATTAAAATCTTGATTAGATTGGCTAGAATAATCCATAATAATGTTTTTTTAGTTTCGAATAAAAATAGAAAAAATAATGTATAAATCAAGTGTTTTTAAAATATTTAATATTCTATTGAAATAACATGCGATATAAATCTTCAACTTTAGAAATTCTAACGATTCGAATTCCAAAATCGGTGTCTTTTATTTTATTGTATTTTGAAACAAAAATTGCATCAAAACCTAATTTTTCAGCTTCGGTAATGCGTTGTTCAACACGATTTACAGCTCTTATTTCTCCACTCAAACCAACTTCTCCTGCAAAACAACAATTATCTGGAACAGCAGAATCTTCGCTTGATGAAAGAATTGCTGCAATAACAGCTAAATCAATCGCAGGATCATCTACTCGAATTCCGCCTGTAATATTTAAGAAAACATCTTTCATATTCAATCGGAAACCTGCTCGCTTTTCCAAAACAGCCAACAACATATTCAATCGTTTGGCATCAAAACCAGTAGCAGTACGTTGTGGAGTTCCATAAACTGCCGTAGAAACCAAAGCTTGAATTTCAATCAACATCGGGCGAACACCTTCCAAAGTTGCTGCAATTGCATTTCCGCTTAGTAATTCATCTTTTTTGGTAATTAATACTTCTGACGGATTTGTGACTTCACGCAAACCAGCTCCTTGCATTTCATAAATTCCGATTTCTGCAGTCGAGCCAAAACGGTTTTTGTTTGCACGTAAAATTCGGTAAATATGGTTGCGATCGCCTTCAAATTGCAACACAACATCTACCATATGTTCCAAAATTTTTGGTCCAGCAATTACACCTTCTTTCGTAATATGACCAATTAAAATAATCGGTGTGTTGGTTTCTTTTGCGTATTGAATCAGCTCAAAAGTTGTTTCTCGAATTTGCGAAATACTTCCTGGAGATGATTCTACATAAGTGGTTTGAAGCGTTTGTACAGAATCGACAACAATCAGTTGAGGTTGAATTTCTTTGGCATGCGCAAATATTTTTTGCGTATTAGTTTCGGGTAAAATAAAACATTGATCCGATTCAATTCCGATTCGTTCGGCACGAAGTTTTACTTGCGAAACAGATTCTTCTCCAGATACATATAAGATTTTAATCGTATCTAACTTTAAGGCAACTTGCAACATCAATGTCGATTTTCCAACACCAGGTTCTCCACCAACCAAAATCACTGATCCAGGAACAATTCCACCACCTAAAACCCTGTCTAATTCTTGGTTTTTCGTTGAAATTCTTATTTCTCCTAATGGATTTATTTCGCGAATATTCAGGGCAAAAGTTTTTTCTTTTTTGTCCGATTTATCTTTCCACGATTTTTTTTCGTCGCCTTTGTCTACAATTTCTTCAACAATGGTATTCCATTCGCCACAACTTTTGCATTGTCCCATCCATTGCGCGGTTTGCGTGCCACAGTTTTGGCAGAAATATGTAGTTTTTGTTTTAGCCATAGTTTCAAATTTAGACAAAAATAATGTTTTATCGCGACAAGATATGGAGTTATAAGTGTGAAAAATTTTAATACAACAACTAAAAAACGTTAATAATAATTTACTTTTTTAACAAATTATCAACTTTAGATAAAGTTGAGTTAAATATTGATTTTCAATCATTTTCTCGATTATTTTTAATCATGTTTTAAAATGCCAATGAAAAGAACTTTACTTCTTAGCTTTTTTTATATTTTTTGTATTTCTGCCAATGCACAATCGACTTTAATTTCGGGGAAAATTATGGTAGATAATGCGGATGAAATCGTTAATCTTGATGATTTTGTAATCGAAAATTTAACGTCAAATGCACGAACAAAATAAAATGAAAAAGGTCTTTTTTCGATTCGAGTTCAGCCAAACGATGTTTTACTTTTCAAACAAATTGGAATTGAAGAACGTCAGCTTAAGATTTCTGAATCAATGATTAGAAAGGGTTTTATAGACGTTCATCTAAATGTTGAAGTGATAGAATTATCCGAAACGAAAATAAAACCGCTTAAAAAGAATTGGAAAGAAAATATTAGCAAAGAAGAAACGCAAAGCGAAAAAATCAATAAAAGTTTAGGTATTAATGAAGAGTTTAAAAATGATATGGTGAAAGCCTATTTTGCTTCGGAATATCTTCGAAAATTAAGAGTTCCCATTCGTTATGAAAATGTGATGGGTTTGATAGAGCAATATTCGGACAAAGAAGTGCAGACGTATAAACATTTTCTGAAAAAGAAAAACCTTGATAAATATGATAAAATCATTCAGCTCAAAGATTATTTCACCGAATATTATTTTGAGCATGATTTGAAAATTCCAAAAGGAAATATTCTTGATTTTATTCATTATTGCTTTGTTGAGTTTAAGTTAGAACCACTTTTTAAAGCAAATAATTATGATAAAATCACTTTAATTTTCGAAGAACAAGCACCAAATTATCTTTCTACTATCAACCAAAAAACAATCGAACATGAGTAAATTTTTATTCTTTTTATTAATCATTTCATCAAGTTATCTTCAAGCACAAAGCACTTTAATTACAGGAAAAATTATTGTGGATGATGCAGAAGAAGTCATTGATTTGGAAGGAACTTCGATTGAAAATTTAACGACTAAAGTTAGAACCAAAGCAAATAATGTTGGCTTATTTTCGATAAATGTGAATTTGAATGATGAATTGTTAATCAAACATACGGGAATTGAAGAAAGAAAATTGAAAGTTTCGGAAACTATGATTACGAAAGGTTTTGTGACGATTCATGTAAATATTGAAGTGATAGAATTGAAAGAAGCAAATATCTCGAAATTAGATAAAAATTCGCTCAAAAATTTGGGAAAAGAGAAATCATTTCAAGAAAAATTGAATGATGAAGCGGGTTTTACTTCTCTAGAATTTAAAGCGGAACTGAATCTTAAACATGATGAAGAAAGAGTCAATAGAACGATTAAACAGGTTGGAGGAGTTAATTTACTTGGATTGTTAAATGTGTTCAAAAACCCAAAAAAGCGAGTGAAAAATCCAGGTCCAATAAAAGTTGTGAAAGAAGATCAATTATTGGCGTTGCATAAATTTTTTACGACGTATTATTTTGTGAATGATTTGAAAATTCCAGAAGGAAAAATAAACGAGTTTTTAGATTATTGTTATTCAAATTTTGATTTTCCGAAATTGTTGCGAGATAATAATTTTGATGAAATTCTTTTTATAATTGAAGAACAAGCGCCGATTTATTTAGCAAAAATGAAGAAAAATGAGTAGAATAAATTACATTATATTATTGAATTTGTTGAGCGTTTTTACATTTGCGCAAACAACCTTGATTAATGGAAAAGTAGTGATTGATGATGGTGTTGCTGGGCAAGATGCGGTAGACAATATTTTGGTGACAAACGAATCGACGAATGCGAAAACGTTTACAAATGCGAGCGGAATGTTTTCAATTAAAGCGTCTGTTGGAGATGAATTGATTTTTTCACATGATTTTTATATCGAACGAAAAATCAAAATTACATCGGATATTTTAGCAAAAGGAATGCTGACGATTCATTTGAATATTGAAACGATTGAACTTGCTGAAGCGCGAATTAATACGTTGGATAGAAATTTTAAGAATAACATCAAGTTAGAACATGGAAAAGTAGATGAATTGTATGATAATTTGAATTTGGGTTTTGATCCAAATTTGCGTTTCCGAAAGATAAATCCTAACATGACTTCTACAATTAATAATAATGGATTGTTGGATCCGTCGAATTGGATAGCAACTATTTCTGGACAAAAGAAGAAAGATAAAAAACAAAATGAATATTTCAAAAAGGTAGATAAAATCATAGATTTAGAGAATTATTTCACCATAAATTATTTCATCGAAACATTGAATATTCCCGAAAATAAAGTCACTGATTATGTGCGTTATTGCTATGCGAATTTTGAATTAGAGAAACTCGTAAAAGAAAATAAATACGATAAGATTACAGAAATTTTAGAAGAACAAGCGCCTAAATATTTGGAAATGATAAAGAAATAAAATGTATATTTAATAAAACTTATTAGCTATGGAAGTACTTTTTGTATTGTTTGTTAATATTATTTTCTTTCTAATTATGAAAATAAGTTATAGAATAAATCCTTGGGAAATCAATAAAATGGTAAAGCTTTGGAATCGTAGTTTTGGAGGTATGAGATTATTGTGTAGAATCTCGTCGAATTCGTGCGATTTTGTAAATAGCAATCAATCCAAAACTAATCATCGATACAACTTGAGCTATATAAAGAATTAACCCAAAATAATCACCAATTGCTCGTCCTTCATGCTGATCACCACCTTTCGCAAGATAAACAGCCGAAAATGCAATCGACATAATATATGGATAAGCCAAACCGCCCGAAACAGGTAAAATCATTCCTAGAGATCCTGCAATCAATAGGAATAAACCTTCTGGTATACTAAAATTTTTGGTGTCTGGAAAAGCGAAGAAAACAAGAAAAGTCATTAAAAAATAACAAATCCAAAGTGCGAAAGAATAAAAAATGAATAAGCCTCTTTTTTCTAATTTCGAGATTGATTTTATACCTTCCCAAAGTCCAAATAGAAAGGTTTTGATTTTTTCAAAAAACTTTAATTGACTAATTTTTTTCCAGAAAATAGCGATTAATCCAATACCTAAAACAAGAACTCCAATTGTGATGTAGTATTTTAAGAAAGAAGGTTCAGCTGTTGGTTGATGTACTTTTTCTTTGTTTCCTAATTCTACAAATTTGATGAATGTTTCATAATTGAAAATAAGTGTTAAACCGAAAAATAATCCCAAAAATAAAACGTCAATTACACGCTCTAAAACTACTGTTCCGAAAGATTTCTCAAACGGGACTTTTTCCATTTTATAGAAACTTGTTGCACGAGCCACTTCGCCACTTCGAGGAATGGTCAAATTCATAAAATATGCAAATGCAATTGCCCAAAAACCAGATGAGGTTTGTGTGTTGTAGCCCATTGGCTTTAGAAGAAGATTCCAACGAGCGGCGCGTATCCAATATGTGAGAATACTGATTGCCATAGATGCAAAAATCCAAAAATAATTGGTTTGTTTTAAAACTTTTGCAACTCGTTCGAAATCAATTTGCTTCACTGTTACCACGACAAAAAATACGGCTAACAATGAAGCAGTGATTAAGAAGAGCGATTGTTTGATCTTACTCTTCATATAAATTATTGAAAATTAATTTCTTAATCTAAACGATTGTTCTCGTTAGGGAAAACAATTGTTGGTTCGTAGGTATTGGCTTCCTCAAATTCCATCATCGCATACGTGATTAAAATGACAGTATCACCTACTTGTACTTTACGTGCCGCTGGTCCGTTCAAACAAATTTCTCCGCTTCCACGTTTTCCTTTAATAATGTAAGTTTCAAAACGTTCTCCGTTTTCTTGAACCACAATTTGAATTTTTTGACCAACCACCATGTTTGCAGCGTCTATCAAATCTTCATCGATTGTAATACTTCCGATGTAGTTTAATTTTGCGTCTGTTACCTTAACTCTATGTATTTTAGAGTGAAATACTTCTATCATCATAATTTTGCAAAGTTACACTGAACTTATAAATTTCAAAACCCGTTCCAATATTTTTCGATTGGAGTGAAGGATTTGATCTATTTTATTAAAACTGAATATTATCGATTAATCGTACATCGCCTGCATAAGCAACGACAAATCCACGAATATGTTTTGCATCAGAAAAATGTTCGATTGACAACAAGGTTTCTTCATCTGTGATTTCAAAATATTCTAATTCGAAAGGTGAATTTTTGAATTCATTTTCGACGAAAGCTTTTACTTCAGCAACATCTTTTCCTTCATTTTTTAGCTTTACTGCTTGTGATAAAATTGAATAAATTTGAGGTGCATCAGAAGTTTGTTGTGTTGATAAACGTGCATTTCTTGAGCTAAATGCTAAACCAGAATCTGCTCTGTGAATTGGCATTGGAACAATCTCGACATCTAAATTCTCTTGTTTTACCATTTCTTGAATTATACGAATTTGCTGAAAATCTTTTTCTCCAAAATATGCTCTTGTTGGCTGAACTGCTTTGAATAATTTGCAAACAATTGTAGCCACTCCATCAAAATGTCCAGGGCGAGAAGCGCCTTCCATCACTTGGTCTATTGTACCAAAATCGTAGTGTTTTGCACCTTCATTTGCTTCATATAGATCCTCAACAGTAGGCATATAGACAAAATCGCAGCCATTTTTCATTAACAATTCTTTATCATTTTCCTCAGTTCGAGGATATTTTGCTAAATCTTCTGGATTATTAAATTGTGTCGGATTGACAAAAATGCTGACGATTGTGTAGTCGTTTTGAGCTTTAGAAGCTTTGACCAAAGACATGTGACCTTCGTGTAAAGCGCCCATTGTAGGGATAAAGCCAATGGTTTTGTTTTGGTTTTTTAACTCGACGATTGCGGGAGTTAATTTTTCCTTTTCGTTAAATATAACCATAACACTGATTTGTTAAAAAAAAACTAATATCTCGCAAAGCTACTATAAGCAAATAATATATCAACATTTTTTTGTAAATTTGTGCCTTATTATTCATTAGGAAAAGAGAGTAGAAATTATGGAAGGAAAGCGCATATTGTATGTAACAACAGAAATGGTACCTTACTTTCCTGAAAATCCGATGTCTTCACAAGCATTAGATTTGCCAAAAATCATGCAAAGTAGTGGCGCAGATGTAAGAATCTTTATGCCAAGATTTGGAGCAATTAACGAAAGAAGACACCAATTACACGAAGTAATACGACTTTCAGGTATGAACATGATTATTAATGATTTGGATCAGCCATTAATCATTAAAGTCGCTTCTGTTCCAGGAGAAAGACTACAAGTGTATTTTATCGATAACGAAGAATATTTCAAACGTAAAGAAGTTTATGGAGAAGATAATGGATTATTTTCTGATAACGACGAGCGTTCTATTTTCTTCGCAAAAGGAGTTTTAGAGACAGTAAAAAAATTAAACTGGAAACCAGATGTTGTTCACGTAATGGGTTGGATGTCTAGTTTAGTACCATTGTATCTAAAAAAATATTATTCTGACGATCCTTTCTTTCAAGATGCGAAAGTTGTTGTTTCTTTATTTGACAACGGATTTGAAGGAGAATTAGATAACGAATTAGTTAAAAAATTAGCTTTTGATAAAGTAGAAGCTGATGTACAAACATATTTAGAAAAACCTACACATTTGGGTATGATTCAAGCTTCTTTACAATATGCAGATGCAGTTGCGAAAGGAGAAGAGATGATTCCAGAAGATGTGAAAAACTATATCAACCAACAAAATATTCCTCTATTAGACTATTGTTCTAAAGAACAAGCAAAAGAAGTTTACAATAACTTTTATCTTGAGGAAGTAATGAACTCTAATTAAAATCTGTTTAGATTAATGAAAAAATTTTTGAATGTCCTTTCTGTGTCTGTTGCAATGATGATTGGAATGGGAGCAATTGTTTCGTGTGAGAATGAAACACTAGGATTAGATAACAATGTGATTGGAGGTGAGGCAGAAGGAAATGTAAAATCCTTAGATGTTATTGCTTTTAATGCAAATTTTGATACGCTTCGTACAGATAAATTTGTACTTCAAAATGGAGCTTTTGGTGTGTACAACGAACCAATTTTTGGTTCTACATCTTCTAAGTTTTATACACAAATTAGACCTTCGTCTTCAAATGCTGGTGATCAGGATTTTGGAACAGAACCTAAAGTAGATTCTGTGAATTTGGTAATTCCAGTTTATTACAGCACGACTAAAGATCCAATTTCTAAAGATACAATCAATCTTTCTAAACCAGGAGAGAAACCAAAAGATACAGATACAATCCAAATTACAACAAAGTATGCAGTTGACTCTTTGTATGGGAATAAGGATTTAACAATGACGTTGAAAATTAAAGACATTCATACAGTTTTATATAAAGACACGAAATATTTTTCAACATTAAGTGGCCTTGAATCTCCAATTTCTGTTAATTCAAGAGTAATCGGAAAAGCTACAATCGGAAAAACAGTAACAGGAAAAGTTGTTAAACTAAAAACTGGAACTTCTAATATTTCTGAGGTTGTTCCTGGTTACAAAGTTTCTTTAGATCCAGATTATTTTGACGAAAAAATTATTAAAAATGCAAAAACAGGATTGCTTTCTGATTACGCAACATTTATTCGTGAAAATATCAAAGGTTTAGAGTTTTCTGTAGAAGAATCAAATGGATTTATTGTCAATTTTAATCCAAACAAGATTGACTTGAATATGTATTATTCTAAAAAGAATCCTACAGAAAAAAAACCAGATGAAAAGGATTATAAAGAGCGTGTAAGTGTTACTTATGCTTTTGATATGACAAATCAGTGGAATTCTGGTACTGCAAATAATGCCAATATTATTGCTTCTCAAATCGTAAATAATACAATAGGGTCTACTTATTCTACAATCAAACCTGATGAAGTGAATGGTGATGCAAGATTGTATTTAAGCGGAATGAGTGGAAATTATGCAAAATTAAAATTCAATCAAACGCAATTAGATGAATTAAAATCTGAGATGACAAAAAGTAATATTGTGATTCTTGGAGCAAAATTAAAATTCTATATTGATGGTTCAACTAGTTTTCCAAAACCGCCTTATTTAGTTGCTTGGAATAACTACAAAAAAGATGATAAAGTTATAAATGAATTGTATGCAGACGTTTTAGAATTCTATAATTCATATCCTACATCAGTTCACTTTAATCCTATTGTAAAAGGAGATACTGATTATTATACAATTGATATCACGAAACATCTAAAAAGCATGTTAGAGAAAGGAAATGAGTATAAAGATCAAACGATGTTTATTACAATGGGTAATTTTATAACATCTGTTAGCGATGCATCTACGATTAATAGTACACATCCTTTTCAAAATAATAGAGCTTATAATCCTTACAGAGTTGTTTTACATGGAAATAATTCGGAAGTAGCGGATAAAAAATTGAAATTATTGGTATATTACTCTCAAAAATAGGGCGTATTATATTTAACGCATTTAACTTAAAATACTATAAATATTATGTGTGGAATTGTAGGATATATTGGACATCGCGAAGCGTACCCAATAATAATTAATGGACTAAAACGACTAGAATATCGTGGATATGATAGTGCTGGATTAGTTCTTTCTACTGGTACCGATTTTGAATTGGTAAAAACAAAAGGAAAAGTTTCAGACTTAGAAGATAAATCTGCAAGTTTAGATAAAACACCTCATTTAGGGATTGGGCATACTCGTTGGGCAACACATGGTGTTCCAAATGATGTAAACTCTCATCCACATATGTCTAATAATGGACGTTTGGTATTGGTTCATAACGGAATTATCGAAAATTATGAATCAATCAAACAATTATTAAAAGACAAAGGTTACGTTTTTCATAGTGATACGGATACAGAAGTTTTAGTAAACTTTATTCAATTATTTCAAGAAGAACAAAACTTAAATTTAACTGACGCAGTTCGTTTAGCTTTGAATGAAGTGATTGGAGCATATGCGATTGCAGTTTTAGACAAAGAAGAAGCAAATACAATTGTTGTAGGACGTTTAGGTTCTCCATTAGCAATTGGTATTGGAGAGAACGAATTTTTCGTTGCTTCTGATGCTTCTCCGTTTATCGAGTTTACAAAAGATGCGGTTTATTTGGAAGATGGTGACATGGCCACAATTACTTTAGGTAAAGAAGTTGATGTACGCACAATCCAAAATAACGAAGCGGTTTCTTTAGATGTTCAAGAGTTACAATTAAATATCGAAGCGATTGAAAAAGGTGGTTACGAGCATTTCATGTTAAAAGAAATCAACGAACAACCTCGTTCTATTCGTGATACAATGCGTGGACGTTTATTAGTAGACGAAGGCGTTATCAAAATGGCTGGTATTTGGGATCATCAAGAAAAATTCTTGAATGCAAAACGTATCATCATTGTTGCATGTGGAACTTCTTATCATGCAGGTTTAGTTGCAGAATATATGATCGAAGATTTCGCTCGTATTCCTGTAGAAGTAGAATATGCATCAGAGTTCCGTTACCGTAATCCAATCATCAATAAACACGATGTCGTGATTGCAATTTCTCAATCTGGAGAAACAGCAGATACATTGGCAGCACTTAAATTAGCAAAAGAGGCTGGAGCATTTATCTTCGGAATTAATAATGTTGTAGGTTCTTCTATTGCTCGTATTACAGATGCAGGTGCTTATACACACGCAGGACCAGAAATTGGTGTTGCATCAACAAAAGCATTTACAGCTCAGTTAACAATTTTAGCATTGATTGCCTTAAAATTAGGTAAACACAATGGAGAATTATCAACAGAAAAATTCACGTTGTTAACACGCGAATTAGAGCGTATTCCAGATTTAGTTCAACAAATTTTAGACAACTGTGAAGGTGTTGTTGATCAAATCGCAGAAAAATACAAAGACAACAGAAATGCAATTTATTTAGGACGTGGATATAACTATCCATCGGCTTTAGAAGGAGCATTAAAATTGAAAGAAATTTCATATATCCACGCAGAAGGTTATCCAGCAGCAGAAATGAAGCACGGACCAATCGCCTTATTGGACGAAAATATGCCAGTTATTGTTATTGCAACGAAAAAAGGTTATTACGAAAAAGTAGTTTCTAATATTCAAGAAATTAAATCTCGTAGCGCTAAAGTAATTGCAATCGTTAATGATGGTGACGAGCAAGTAACTGCTATGGCAGATGATTACGTGGTAATCCCAGAAACAGCAGAAGAATTCTCTCCAATCTTAACAGCTATTCCATTACAATTATTATCATATTGGATTGCCGTTAAATTAGGTAAGAATGTAGATCAGCCTCGTAACTTGGCAAAATCTGTTACTGTAGAGTAAAAATTATTACAGAGTTAATATATTTAAGGGATGATGTTTTAAAATCATCCCTTTTTCATTTATAAGTTTAAATTAATTATTAATTTCACAAAAAATAACATCATGTTTACAGGAATCGTAGAAGGAGTAGGAAAGCTTATTAAAGCGGAGAAAGATCAATCTAATTTACATTTATGGATTGAGGCTGATTTTTGTGATGAATTAAAAATTGATCAAAGTGTTGCACATAATGGAGTTTGTTTAACAGTTGTTGATTTCAAAGATGGGCTTTACAAAGTCACTGCTATAGAGGAAACGCTACAAAAAACAAATTTTAACACATTAAAAAACGGTGATTTAATCAATTTAGAACGATGTTTGCAATTCAATGGTCGTATCGATGGTCACATTGTGCAGGGTCATGTAGATCAAACCGGAAAAATTGTTTCGATAGAAAACCAAAATGGTAGCTTTTTTGTTACAGTAGAATATGATGAAGCATCGTCTGGAAATGTTACAGTAGAAAAAGGTTCGATTTGTCTTAACGGAATTAGTTTAACAGTTGTTGACAGTAAAGTAGGGCAGTTTTCGGTTGCAATTATTCCATATACTTGGGAGTTTACAAACCTTAATCAAGTGAAAGTTGGCGATACAATGAATTTAGAATTTGATATCTTAGGAAAATACGTCAAAAGATTATTCCAAAAATAAAATGATTAGAAAAAAAAATAACCTATCGCTACCCGTTCGTATTATCATTTATATGGTAACGATTTTGTTATTTACAGCAGGAGCTATCTTGCTGATTACTGCCAATCATTTCAATGCACAAACTAAACAATATCACGAAGATATTCTCAAACGAAAAGTTAGAGCGGTAGAATCTGCGATAGATTATGAAATGGATAATTACCCTGGGATAGCAAGCAAAGATAATATTCATGACATTTTAGAAGATGGTTTTCTTCGCATTGCTGATATCAATAAAACCGATATTGTAATTTATGATTTGCGTGGTAATAAAATTTTAACCACACAGCCAGTTTCAACGACTTATGATGTTTTACCTCAGAAAATATTAGACCAACTACAAAAATCAAATGATTTTATTGTAACCAATAAAGATACGGCTTACGATAACAATGTTTATTCGTCTTATAGTCATATCAAAAATTATTACAACGAAAATATTGCTGTTCTCTGTCTACCTTATCAATCTAACCAAGATTTTTTACAACAAGACATGTTTACATTAATTGGTAGTTATGGATTGGCTTTTGGAGTTATTCTTTTGTTTGGAACATTTGCGGTCTATTTTGTTACTAAACGTACGCTTAATAAACTTTGGTCGTTTGCAGATCGTATTCGCGAAACAGAAGTTATTGTAAACAATATGCCGATTCGTTACGATGGTAACGATGAAATAAAGGTTCTGGTAGATTCTTATAATGATATGTTGTACCGATTGCGGGAACAATCAGATTTGTTGGCTAAACAAGAACGTGAAGAAGCCTGGAGAGATTTTGCAAAACAAGTGGCGCATGAAATCAAAAATCCATTAACACCAATGCGATTAATGATTCAAAATTATATGCGAAAATTTGATATCAATGATCCGAATCTTGAAGAAAAGACGATGCGAACAACTACTATTTTATTGCAACAAATTGATACCATCTCTGCGATAGCCGAAGCTTTTTCAGATTTTGCTAAAATGCCTTCTCGTAAAGACGAAAAAATAGATGTGGTTGATGTTATCAAAAATACCCTTTTTGTATTTCCGATGGAATTTATAGAATTTAATTATTCGCCTAACATCATCATGATGCGTTTTGATAAACAATATATGAATCGAATTATTACCAATATTACTAAGAATGCGTTTCAATCTATTCCACAATCTCGTACAGCAAAAGTGAGAGTAGATGTGGCGTTAGTTAAAGATTTTCTTCATATCACCATTCAAGATAATGGGAATGGAATTCCTGTAGAATCGCAAGATTCTATTTTTGTTCCAAAGTTTACAACAAAGAATAGTGGAATGGGAATTGGTTTGCCAATGGTGAAAAAAATTATTGATGATTACGACGGAACCATTCGTTTCGAAACCGAAATTTTTGTTGGTACAACATTCTATATTTTGATTCCTTACAATGAATAGAAAACCTTTTCGATTCAAACAATTCGAAATTTTTCAAGACAAAACCGCAATGAAAGTAGGCACAGATGGTGTTTTACTTGGTGCTTGGGCTGATTTAAAAAATGGAAATACTATTTTAGATATTGGTACAGGAACTGGATTAATTTCGTTGATGTTAGCGCAACGTTTTCCTCATTCGATGATTGATGCAATAGAAATTGATAACGCTGCTTTTTTACAAGCAAAAGAGAATTTCAATAATGCACCTTTTTCAGATCGATTAACCATTTTTAATTCATCGCTTCAAGATTATTCAACCAATAAAAAATATGATTTGATTGTCAGTAATCCACCTTTTTTTGTGGTGAATGATACGGTTGATTTTGACGCGCGTAAACAAGCACGCCAGCAAGAAACATTGACTTTCGAAGAATTAATAAAAAAAACTGCTGAATTACTACATAAAGACGGATTAGCGAGTTTTATAATTCCATACGATCAAATGGATGGTTTTTGTACGATAGCTGCTCAAAATGCTTTAAAACTATCTCGTGTCGTTTATATCAAAGGGAATTCGACAACGTTAACAAAACGTGTGTTATTAGAATTTAGTTTTCATGAAAAAGAAGTAGAAGAAAAAGAATTAATTATCGAAGTCGATCGTCATCAATACACAGAAGATTATATCGATTTAACAAAAGACTTTTACTTGAAAATGTAATTTTAATCAAAGATAAAAAACGATGAGTAAACGGCTGATTTTATATAAAATAGAAATGTATTTCTCTGTATCTATGTGGTGAATTATTCAACGTTTAAAAACATAAAAAAAAACCGAGCAATTTGCTCGGTTTTGTATTTATTTCTGATTTTCAAAATGAGTTAAAAACTTAATCTTAACCTCCATCTTAATCTTAAATCGTTGGTCCACCAGCTAATAAATCAGCAGTTGCAAACTCTTCAAATTTCTTGAAGTTCGCTTTGAATTTATCTGCTAATTCTTTCGCATTTGCTTCGTATGCTGCTGTAGAATCAAAAGAAGTCGCTGGACTTAATTTTTCTGAAGCAACACCTTCGATTGCAACTGGAACTTCAAATCCGAAATAAGGATCTTTTTTGAATTCTGTATTGTTCAAATCTCCGTTTAAAGCTGCATTGATAACTGCACGTGTATCTTTTAAAGACATACGCTCTTTTTTACCATTCCAACCTGTATTGATTAACCAAACATTTACACCAGTTTTCTCAACTTTATCGCTCAACATTTCAGCATATTTAGTTGGATGTAACGGCATGAATGGCGCACCAAAACATGTAGAAAATGTAGTTTGAGGCTCTGTAACACCAGCTTCTGTACCAGCAACTTTAGATGTATATCCTGAGATAAATAAGTAAGCCGCTTGATCTGGGTTTAATTTTGCAATTGGAGGGAAAACTCCGTAAGCATCAAACGATAAGAAGAAAATATTTTTAGGATTCTTTCCTACAGAAGGAACTGCAATATTTTCGATATAATCAATTGGATAAGAAACACGTGTGTTTTCTGTGATAGATGTATCTGTAAAATCAACCTCGTTAGTTCCTGGAATTAATTTACAGTTTTCTAATAAAGCTCCGTCTTTGATTGCTGCAAAAATTTCTGGCTCACCTTCTGGAGATAAGTTGATAACTTTTGCGTAACAACCACCTTCAAAATTGAAAACCGTATTGTCTTCTGTCCATCCGTGTTCGTCATCACCAATCAAACGTCTGTTTTTGTCTGCTGATAAAGTTGTTTTTCCTGTTCCAGATAAACCAAAGAACATTGCTGTATCTCCATTTTCACCAGAGTTTGCAGAACAGTGCATTGGTAAAGTATTTCTGAATACTGGCATGATGAAGTTTAAGGCAGAGAAAATACCTTTTTTCATTTCTCCTGTATAACCAGTTCCTCCGTTTAAAACGATTTTACGTTTAAAGTTTAAGATAGAGAAATTGTGTTGTCTTGTTCCATCTTCATCTGCATCAGCTATAAAAGTTGGCGCATTGATAATTGTCCATTCAGAATCACCAAAGTTTTTTAATTCTTCTTCCGTTGGACGAATAAACATGTTATAGATAAATAAATTAGCCGCAGGAGTTTCTGTAATTGCTCTAATTTTTGTTTTGTAAGAATCATCAGCACAAGCAAAAGCATCACGTACATAAATTTCGCGGTTGCTTAAATGCTCAACAACTTTATCATACAAAGCATCAAATTTATCAGAATCGAAAGGAATATTGATGTTTCTATCCCACCAAACGTTTTCTGCAGTAATATCATCTTTTACAATAAAACGGTCTTTAGGTGAACGACCTGTAAATTCTCCTGTTAACATATTTACTGCTCCAGAAGATGTAATTTCTCCTTGTCCTAGCTCTACCATTTTCTCCGTAAGCTCTTCAGGAGATAATTGATAGTTAATTTTGGAATTTTTTATTCCGTAAGATGCCAATTCTATGCTCATTTTTGTGATTTTTATAGTATTTTAAAATATTAAAGGTAAAAACTTTGCACAAAGTTACAATAAAAAAAAGCGTGAAAAATTTGACTTATGTCATTCACTTAAACGTTTTCGTGAATATTTATTCAGCTTATATTTGCAAGTTCTTATGCGTGCATATAAAAAAAAGCTTGTATTTAATATAAGTTTTATATTTTTGCACTAGTTTACAACAATTAAAATTAGAAAATTATGTCTGACATTACATCAAGAGTGAAAGCGATTATCGTAGATAAATTAGGAGTTGACGAAAGCGAAGTTACGCTAGAAGCAAGTTTCACTAACGATTTAGGAGCTGATTCATTAGACACAGTAGAATTAATCATGGAATTCGAAAAAGAATTTGATATCCAAATTCCAGACGATCAAGCAGAAAAAATTTCTACTGTAGGTCAAGCTGTAACATACATCGAAGACTTAAACAAGTAATAGTTCCTATTTTATGGAATTAAAAAGAGTAGTAGTAACAGGTTTAGGCGCGCTAACACCAATCGGAAATACATACCAAGAATATTGGAATGGATTAGTGAATGGTGTAAGTGGCGCTGCGCCTATTACGCTTTTTGACGCAACTCTTTTTAAGACACAATTTGCTTGTGAGATCAAGAACTTCAATATTGAAGATCATTTTGATCGTAAAGAGGCAAGAAAAATTGACCGTTGTGCCCAATTGGGAATTATTGCAGCTAGAGAGGCAATAAAACACAGTGGAATCTTAGAAGATGCAAATGTAAACAAAGAGCGTATCGGCGTTATATGGGGATCTGGTATTGGTGGAATTAAAACTTTTGAAGAAGAAGTTTCTAATTACGCAACAGGAAATGGAACACCACGTTTCAATCCTTTCTTTATCCCTAAGATGATTGCAGATATCACGCCTGGTCATATTTCAATGGAATTTGGTCTTATGGGACCTAATTATACAACTGTTTCGGCATGTGCCTCTTCTACAAACGCAATTATTGATGCTTACATGTTATTAAGACTTGGAAAAGCTGATGCAATTGTTGCAGGAGGGTCAGAAGCTGCGATTACAGCTGCAAGTATTGGAGGTTTCAATGCATTACATGCGTTATCTACACGAAATGATGATCCACAAACTGCTTCTCGTCCATTCGACAAAGACCGCGACGGTTTTGTAATGGGAGAAGGAGCTGGAAGTATTATTTTAGAAGAATACGAACATGCAATTGCTCGTGGAGCTACAATTTATGCAGAATTAGTAGGAACAGGAATGACAGCAGATGCTCACCATATTACAGCACCACATCCAGAAGGATTAGGCGCACTTAATGTGATGAGAGAAGCTTTATTAGACGCAAATATCAACGTAGAAGATGTAGATCATATTAATATGCATGGTACATCGACTGGATTAGGAGATATTGCAGAATCTAAAGCTATTCAAAAATTATTTGGAGAACATGCTTATAATATTCAAATCAATTCAACAAAATCTATGACTGGTCACTTATTAGGTGGTGCAGGGATTATTGAAGCGATTTCGGCTATTGGAGCAATCAATAACAGTATCGTTCCACCAACAATTAATCATTTTACGGATGATGAAAATCTTGATCCGAAAATCGATTATACATTTAACAAAGCAAAAGAGAAAAATGTAGATTATGCATTGAGTAATACTTTTGGTTTTGGTGGTCACAATGCTTGTGTGATATTTAAGAAGTATAAGTAATGTCTTTCTTAAAAAAATTATTTTCTTTTAAAAATCATCGTGATGATTCAAATTCATCTGATCCTTTTTTGAAATTTTTGAAGTCGATTTTGGGTTATACTCCTCGCAATGTTGAGGTTTTTAAAGAAGCATTTACCCACAGATCTGCACAGAAAAAAGATGAAAACGGAAACAGTATAAACTTTGAAAGATTAGAGTTTTTAGGAGATGCATTACTTGGTGCTTCTGCAGCAATGCACTTATACTACAAAGCGCCAGATCAACAAGAAGGTTATTTGACAAAAATGCGTTCTAAAATTGTTTCGCGTAAACAATTGAATGCCGTTTCCAAACAACTTGGCTTGTTAGATTATTTGGATCCAATGAACAATCACAACAATTTAGGTGAAGACGTAAATGGTGATATGTTGGAGGCTTTGGTTGGTGCAATTTATGTTGATGGAGGCATAGATGCTGTACAAAAATTTATTCAAGTCAAAATTATTGACCCTTATGCGGATTTAGATCGTTTGGAACACACGATTACAAGTCACAAATCGTTGATTTTGGAATGGAGTCAAAAAACGAGAAATACGATAAGATTCAATACATTTGAGGAGCAAAACGCAGAAGATTTGCAGGTTTTTGTGTCAGTAATCCGTCTCAATGATAAAGTCATCTCGAAAGGGAGAGGAACTTCTAAAAAGAAAGCGGAGGAAAGTGCAGCAAAACGCGCGTACTATTCGTTACAAAAGAAAATAGAAAAAGTTTAGAAACATGGCAGAATTACTGTTATATGATGATTGGATAGATTTTCATCTCATAGGCGTAAATTCTAGTTTTAACACTTCTATACAATTTATTTTCCATCTCAACTCTACTTTTGATACGCGTTTTGAGCGTATTCACGATTTGGATATTCTGTTAGATGAGCATACTTATTTTTTCGAAACCTATCAATGGTTAGACGAAGCAAATAAAATAGATTATCATATCATTAAAAATACTCCAAATCAATCCGATTTTAAAAAAAATGAAGTAGATTTATCAAATCTTTTCAAAGAGAGCGTTATTCTTGTGCCAAATTACAAGGATTGCAATTATGTAGTAAAAATCTCTGGTTGGGAAGATGAACTACAATATCTTCAACTACCATTTGTAGAAAAAGATTTTATAAAAACGATCAAAAAAATAGATATCGATTTGATTAGCAATGCAGATCAATTGGTTTTCTAACAAAATATTGTGCATAAAAAAAGGGAAAAATTATGATTTACGATAGACAATATCTTAAAAAGACAAAAATTGTCGCGACTTTAGGTCCGGCAACAGAAAGTCCAGAGATTTTATTAGAAATGATGAGAAAAGGAACAGATGTGTTCCGTATCAACTTTTCGCACGCAGATTATGCGGATGTGAAACGTAAGATTGAAACAATCCATCAATTAAATAACGATCATGGCTACAATACAGCAATTTTAGCGGATTTACAAGGACCTAAATTGCGTATTGGAAAAATGGAACACGAAGATTTTATCATCAATCCAGGAGATATTTTAACTTTCACAAACGAAGATGTTGTAGGAACGAAAGAGAAAGTTTTTATGACGTACAAAAAGTTTGCGCAAGACGTGCAAGTGGGAGAAAATATTTTGATTGATGACGGAAAATTAATCTTCAAAGTAATCGAGACAAACGGAACGGATACTGTAAAAGCAGAAACGATTCAAGGTGGTCCATTACGTTCTAAAAAAGGAGTTAACTTACCAAATACAAATATTTCTTTACCAGCTTTAACAGAAAAAGATAAAGAAGATGCAAAATTCGCAATCGAAAATCGTGTAGATTGGTTTGCATTATCTTTCGTTCGTTCTGGACAAGATGTAAAAGATTTATCAGAATTTATCAAAGAAAATGGAACATTAAAAATTCCAATTATCTCTAAAATTGAAAAACCAGAAGCATTAGAAAATATCGATGATATTTTAGAATTTTCTGATGGATTAATGGTTGCTCGTGGAGATTTAGGAGTTGAGGTTCCGTTTGAAATCGTTCCAAAAGCGCAAAAACAATTAATTGACAAAGCAAAATTAGCTCGTAAACCGGTTATTGTTGCAACGCAAATGATGGAAACAATGATTTCTAGTTTGACACCAACTCGTGCTGAGGTTTCTGACGTTGCAAATGCAGTTTTTGATGGAGCAGATGCAGTGATGTTATCTGGAGAAACTTCTGTAGGGCAATATCCTGTACAAGTTATCGAGAAAATGACAAAAATTCTTCAAACTGTTGAAGATGATGATCACGTGCATGTACCAGAGCACAAACCAAAGATCAAAAACGAACGTTTCGTAACTGATATGGTTTGTTATAATGCAGCTAGAATGGCAGAAGATACAGGAGCGAAAGCAATTGCAACTTTAACGTATTCTGGTTATACCGCTTTCCAAATTTCTTCTCATCGTCCAAATTCATTTATTTTAGTTTTCAACCCAAGTAAACGTATTAACCGTATGTTGAATTTGTTATGGGGAGTGAAAGCAATCAATTACGATCCTCGCGATACTTCTACCGATCAAACGGTAACTGAGGTAAATATCTTAGCGAAGAATGCAGGTTACGTAGAATATGGTGATTATATCATCAATCTGAATGCAATGCCAGCATTTGAGAAAGGAATTACAAATACATTACGTATTTCGATGATTTAATAAAATCAATAATAATACTTTAAAGCGTTCAATTTTGAACGCTTTTTTTGTATTTAAAAGAAAAATCATAATAGAATGCTATGATATAGTAGTTTTTAATAACTTTACAAGTTCGAATTAGAAGAATTTATGTGTATTTATAACGTGATATTATCTGGAGGAGTAGGAAGTCGTTTATGGCCACTTTCTCGTAAAAGTCATCCAAAACAATATTTACCTTTGTTTAATGAGCAATCATTATTTGAGTTAACGATTCAACGTAATCGTCCAATTGCCGATAAATTAATTGTGATTGGGAATAAAGATAATGACCATTTAAGTCAAGAAGCTTTAGATAAGCTCGATGTTGAATACACAAAAATTGTAGAAGCTGTTCCTCGTAATACAGCTGCTGCGATTGCATTTGCGGCTTTAGCAGTTGAGGATGATGATATTCTAATTGTTACACCATCTGATCATTTGATCGAAGATATGGAAGCTTATCAAGTTGCAATGAAAAAAGCGATTGCGTTAGCCGAAAAAGATTATATCGTAACATTTGGTGTTCATCCGACTCGTCCAGAAACGGGTTATGGTTATATTGAGCACAAAGGAGATAATGTACTTTCTTTCCGTGAAAAACCAAATCATATTACTGCGCAAGATTTTATCGAGCAAGGAAACTTTTTGTGGAATAGTGGAATGTTTTGTTTCAAAGCGAGAGTTTTATTGAAAGAATTAAAGAAATTTGAGAAAGAAATTTACGAAACTTCAAAAATTGCTTGGGCAGAAAATATTAACGGAGAATTGAACGAAGAACTTTCAATGAATATTCCGTCAAATAGTATCGATTACGCCGTAATGGAACGAAGCAAGAAGATAAAAGTCGTTCCAGCTAAATTTGTTTGGAATGATTTAGGTTCTTTCGAATCCTTGTATGATTATTTTGTAATGAACGGACATTATGTTGATCGTAATGGAAACATGGTGATTGGAACTGATGTTTATACTTCTTTTGTTGGTTTACAAAACACCATTTTTGTCAATACCCCAACAGCGAATTTAATTCTACAAAAAGAATATTCGCAGGAAGTAAAGAACGTTTATACGCATTTAGAAAAAAGAAATTCTGAATTAATTTAAATACCTAGCACTCGATTTGAGTGCTTTTTTTATGTCATAAAAGCTTACAATTAATTCAATATAAATCCCTAAATTTGTCGCTCCAACAATAGTATTATAAAATGACAACGGGAATTACATTCGGTATATTTGACTTGCTTCATGCAGGTCATGTGATGATGCTCGAAGAAGCTAAAAGACAATGCGACTACTTAATTGTAGGGCTTAATACAGATCCTGCAAGTGTAGACCCTTCAAAAAATAGTCCTACGCAATCCATCGTAGAGCGTTATATTCAATTAGAAGGTTGTCGTTATGTCGACGAAATTATTCCTTACGAAACCGAACAAGATTTGTTTGATATGTTAAGTGCTTTACCAGTAAATATTAGAATTATAGGGGAAGAATACCGAAATATCGACTTTACGGGAAAACAATATTGTTTAGATAATCATATTCAAATTTACTACAACAAGCGTACACACCGCTTCTCTAGTTCTGGATTAAGAAAAGTAGTTGCGACTTCTGAAAAGGAGAAATAATGAAAACAGTATTCATAACTGGTGTAGCTGGTTTCATAGGTTACCATTTAGCTGAAAAATTAATCGAAAAAAACATCAAAGTTGTTGGAATTGATAACATTAACGATTATTACACTGTTCAGTTAAAATATGATCGATTAAAAGAATTAGGAATCAATCAAGAATTTGCTTCAAATTTTGGGCAGAAAGTTCTTTCTTCTAAACACGAAGAAAAGATGATTTTCTATCGCATGAATTTAGAAGATAAAGAGTCATTGGCTCATCTTTTTAAAACATATTCGTTTGATGCGGTTGTTAATATGGCAGCTCAGGCTGGTGTTCGTTATAGTATCGAAAATCCTGATGCCTATGGACAAAGTAATTTGGTTGGTTTTCTAAATATTTTAGAATGTTGCCGAAATTATAACGTCAAAAAATTACTGTACGCAAGTAGTTCAAGTATTTACGGAAACTCTTCAGATGTTCCTTTTTCAACAAATCAAAACGTTGATCATCCTATTAGTTTATATGCGGCTACCAAAAAAGCAAACGAGCTTATGGCGCATGCGTATAGCCATTTGTACGATTTCCAAACCATAGGTTTGCGATTTTTTACCGTTTATGGACCTTGGGGACGACCAGATATGGCCATGTTTTTGTTTACAGATGCTATTTTGAATCATCAACCCTTAAAAGTGTTTAATCACGGCGATTTGTCACGCGATTTCACTTACATTGATGATATTATTCAAGGAATAGACAAAATACTTGAAGATAAAAATACAAACGAAAAATACCAATTATACAATATAGGAAATAGTAAACCTGTTCAATTAATGGATTTTATCAAAGAAATCGAAAAGTCAACAGGAGAAAAAGCTATTTTAGAAATGTATCCGATGCAAGCAGGAGATGTCAATCAAACATGGGCAGATGTCCAAGAGTTGAAAGATAAATTTGGTTATAATCCTCATTATCCGGTTGACAAAGGAGTGTATAACTTTGTACAATGGTACAGAAAATATTATAATAAATGAATCAACAACATAAAATAGCAGTTATCGGTTTAGGTTACGTAGGTTTACCTTTGGCTCGATTATTTGCAACAAAATACCCTGTTGTTGGGTTTGATATCAATCAGAAACGTATTGCTGAATTAAACCAAGGACGCGACTTAACATTAGAGGTTTCTGATGAAGTATTGCAATCAGTTTTAGTTACTGAGAATCCAATTAATCAATTAAACGATTCAACAGCTCAACCAACCCATGGTTTATTCTGTTCAGCTAATTTAGACGATATCAAAGACGCTAATATCTATGTCGTAACCGTTCCAACGCCAGTAGATAAGAATAATCGACCAGACTTGACTCCTTTGAAAAAGTCTTCAGAAACAGTAGGAAAAGTGTTGAAACCAAATGATATTGTTATTTACGAATCAACGGTTTATCCAGGTGTTACAGAAGAAGAATGTATTCCAGTATTGGAACATTCTTCGGGATTGAAATTTAACCAAGATTTTTATGCGGGATATTCACCAGAGCGAATTAATCCAGGCGATAAAAAACACACGGTTGAGAAAATTTTAAAAGTAACATCAGGTTCAACGCCAGCAATTGGAAAAATTGTTGACGATTTATATCAATCCGTAATTGTTGCCGGAACGCATTTAGCACCGACAATCAAGGTTGCAGAAGCATCGAAAGTCATCGAAAATTCGCAACGTGATATCAATATTGCGTTTATTAACGAATTATCGAAGATTTTCTCGCTAATGGATATTGATACAAATGATGTTTTAGAAGCAGCTGGAACAAAATGGAATTTTTTACCATTCAAACCAGGTTTGGTTGGAGGACATTGTATTGGTGTTGATCCATTTTATTTGGCTCAAAAGGCACAAGAAATTGGTTATTATTCTGAATTAATTTTAGCAGCAAGACGATTAAACGATTCAATGGGAGCGTTTGTAGCTTCTCAGGTTGTTAAATTGTTAATTCACAACGATATCAAAGTAAAAGGCGCAAAAATTCTCAATTTAGGAATTACCTTTAAAGAAAATTGCCCCGATATACGAAATTCAAAAGCAATTGATGTGATTCATGCTTTAGAAGAATATGGAATAGAGGTGACAACGTTAGACCCTTGGGCTAACCCAGATGAGGTAAACCATGAATACGGAATAACTTTTTGTAATACATGGGATCAGGTTTTCCAGTTCACCAATTCACCAGTTCACCAATTCGACGCCATCATTCTAACAGTATCACACGACGAATTTTTAAATCTTCAATTAACTGATTATTTAAAAGAAAATGGAGTGATTTATGATGTAAAAGGAGCTTTGCCTAAAGAAGAAGTTGATAAACGACTATAAAATACTATGAAAACTATTTTAATTACAGGTGGGGCTGGATTTATCGGTTCTCACGTTGTAAGAGAATTTGTCTTAAACTATCCTGAAACGAAAATCATCAACCTTGATGCGTTGACCTATGCAGGAAATTTAGAAAATTTGAAAGATATCGAAAGTAAATCAAATTACGAATTCGTAAAAGCTGATATTACGGATGCGAAACATATTTTAGAGGTTTTTGAAAAACATCAACCAGATGGAGTAATCCATTTAGCTGCCGAATCTCATGTCGATCGTTCGATTACAAATCCGTTAGATTTTGTGATGACGAATGTGATTGGTACGGTTAATCTTTTGAATGCTGCAAAAACAATTTGGAACAATAATTTCGAAGGAAAACGTTTTCATCATGTTTCGACAGATGAGGTTTTTGGTGCATTAGGCGACGAAGGGTTTTTTACAGAAGAAACGTCTTATGATCCACATTCACCTTATTCGGCATCCAAAGCATCTTCGGATCATTTTGTGCGCGCATACCACGATACATACGGCTTACCGATTGTTTTGACAAACTGTTCAAATAATTATGGACCAAATCATTTTCCTGAAAAATTGATTCCATTATGTATTCATAATATTTTAAATAATAATCCACTTCCAATTTATGGAGATGGAAAATATACGCGCGATTGGTTGTTTGTAATTGATCATGCCAAGGCGATTGATTTAGTTTTCCACGAAGGAAAAAATAGAGGTTCTTACAATGTAGGAGGTTTCAACGAATGGAAAAACATCGATTTGGTGAAAGAATTGTGTAAACAAATGGACGAAAAATTGGGTAAAGAAGCAGGAACTTTAGAACAATTAATCACCTTTGTGAAAGATCGACCAGGACACGATTTACGTTATGCCATCGATGCAACAAAAATCAACGAAGAATTAGGCTGGAAACCAAGTGTGACGTTTGAGCAAGGTTTGAGTCTAACAATTGATTGGTTTTTATCCAACAAAGAATGGCTAGACAATGTAACCTCTGGCGATTACCAAAAATATTACGAAAAACAGTATAATTAATAGTTAATAAGGTTAAGAAAGTTAAGAAGGTTAAGAAAGTTAAGAAAGTTAAGAAAGTTAGTTCTCCCCATTTCTCTATTTTCTCATTTCAACTTAAGCCTTTTTTACCACCACACATATAAAACTTTAAAAAATATGGCTAGTCATAAAGAATTAAAAGTTTGGCAAGAATCTATGGATTTAGTCGTCTGTATTTATGAAACTGTAAAAATTTTCCCTAAAGAAGAACTTTACGGATTGACAAGTCAAATGAAACGGAGTGCGGTCTCTATCCCAAGTAATATTGCAGAAGGAGCAGGTCGACAAAGTCAAGCTGAGTTTATACGTTTTCTTTATATTGCGCTAGGTTCAGTAAGTGAACTTGAAACGCAATTGGAAATAGCTTTTCGATTAGGATTTATTGGTAATTTAATACAATTTCAAAAGAGTATAAATTATATAAAAAGTATGCTTTCTAAATTGATTAAATCATTGAGAATAGATTAACCTTTTATAACCTTATCAACTTTATTAACATTATAAAACAATATTGACAATTAAATGAAAGCAACAGAAACGAAATTAAAAGGTTGTTTTATTTTAGAACCTACAGTTTTTGAAGATTCAAGAGGTTATTTCTTTGAATCATATAATGAAAATAAATTAGAAGAAATTTTGGGTTATAAACCAACTTTTGTTCAAGATAATCAGTCTAATTCATCTTACGGTGTTGTACGTGGTTTACATATGCAAGCGGGAGAACATGCGCAAGCAAAGTTAGTTCGTGTTGTAGAGGGAGCAGTGATAGATGTTGCAGTTGATGTTCGTCCAGGTTCTGAAACCTATGGTCAATCAGTTGCAGTTGAGTTATCGGCAGATAATAAAAGACAATTATTTATTCCGAGAGGATTTTTACATGGATTTTCTGTTATTTCTGATTCAGCTACATTTTTTTATAAATGTGACAACGGGTATAATAAATCTTCTGAGGATGGAGTGAATCCATTAGATAAAGAAATTGGAATTGATTGGGGAGTTCCTTCAGAGAAAATGATTATCTCTGATAAAGATCAAGAAGCGCAGTCGTTTGGAGAGTTTAAGGTGAAAAAGTGAAGAGGTGAAGAGGTGAAGGAGTTAACAAGTTAACAAGTTTACATGATCACACGTTCACACGTTTACAAGTTCACAATTTGACAAGTGAAGAAGTTAACAAGTGAAGAGGTGAAGAAGTTACAAATTCACACGTTTACAAGTTTACATGATCACACGTTTACAAGTTCACAAGTTTCACAAAATCACATAAAATACAATAGATGAAGAGCCATAAGGATTTATTAGTATATCAGAAATCATTAGATCTGGTCACAAATATTTATTCTATTACAGATTGCTTCCCAAAAGAAGAGCAATTTGGTTTGACAAACCAATTAAGAAGAGCATCAGTATCTGTCCCTTCTAATATTGCGGAAGGAGCTGGAAGAAAAAGTAAAAAAGAATTTATTCATTTTTTGTACATCGCTTTAGGCTCATTGAATGAAATTGAAACACAATTAGAAATATCTAAAAGATTAAATTATATAAGTAATTTAGATGATTTTGATACACAATTTTTACACATCAAAAGAATGCTCTTAAAATTAATCGAATCATTGAAAAGGGATATTGAAGAAGGTTAACAAGTGAAGAAGTGAAGAAGTGAAAGAGGTTAACAAGTGAAGAGGTGAAGGAGTTACAAGTTCACAAGTTCACACGTTTACAATTTGACAAGTTCACAATTTGACAAGTGAAGAAGTGAAAGAGTTAACAAGTGAAGAGGTGAAGGAGTTACAAGTTCACAAGTTCACACGTTTACAAGTTCACAAGTTCACAATTTGACAAGTGAAGGAGTGAACAAGTTAACAAGTGAAGAAGTGAAGAAGTGAAGAGGTTAACAAGTGAACAAGTGAAAAAGTGAAGGAGTTACAAGTTCACACGTTTACAAGTTCACAAGTTCACCCTTTAACCATCTAACCGTTTTAACAACAAAAAAAAACATGAAAGGAATAATTTTAGCTGGAGGATCGGGAACAAGATTACATCCATTAACATTGGCTGTAAGCAAGCAATTGATGCCTGTTTATGACAAACCAATGATTTACTATCCGTTGTCGACATTAATGTTGGCAGGGATAAATGAAATATTGATTATTTCTACTCCTCATGATTTGCCACATTTTGAAAAATTATTAGGAGATGGTTCTCAAATAGGATGTAAATTTGCGTATAAAGAACAACCGAGTCCAGATGGTTTAGCACAAGCTTTTATTTTAGGCGAAGAATTCATTGGAACTGATAAAGTCGCTTTGATTTTAGGAGATAATATTTTTTATGCTTCTGGAATGTCTAAATTATTACAAGATTCTGCAGATCCAAATGGTGGCGTAGTTTTTGCTTACCAAGTGAGCGATCCCGAACGATATGGTGTGGTTGAATTTAATGAGCAAAATGAAGTTGTCTCTATTGAAGAAAAACCAAAAGAACCAAAATCAAATTATGCGGTTCCAGGATTATATTTCTATGATAATGATGTGGTTGAAATAGCAAAAAATATACAACCTTCTCCACGAGGTGAATTAGAGATTACGGATATTAATGCCGAATATTTAAAAAGAGGGAAATTAAAAGTAGGTGTCTTCAACCGGGGTACCGCTTGGTTAGATACAGGAACAATCAATTCGTTGATGCAAGCCGGGCAGTTTGTTCAAGTCATCGAAGAACGTCAAGGGTTGAAAATTGGTGCGATTGAAGAAGTTGCTTATCGTATGGGGTACATCAACAAGGAACAGTTAAATGAGATTGCTGAACCATTACGCAAAAGTGGGTATGGAGAGTATTTGATGAAAGTTTGTAAGTAATAAATGGGTTTAAAAGCTAAAATAAATAGTATTATAATGCTTGCTAAGAATAATAAAGAAATAATTGAAAACTATTTTTTTATGACCATTTTACAAGTGTTGAATTCTTTTTTCTATCTATTAATATATCCTTTTTTAATTAGAACATTAGGCCTAGAAAGTTATGGTTTGTTTGTATTTGCAACATCTATAACTACTTATTTTGTATTTTTGGTCAATTTTGGGTTTGATCTACCTGCAACAAAAGCGATTGCATTAAATGTTGATGATAAAAAATCATTGCAAAAAACACTTTCTTGTGTCTTAACAGCTAAGTTTTATTTATTTATTTTAGCAAGTGTAGTTTTGATGTTTTTATGTTTTCTCATTCCATTATTTAGAAATAATTATCAATTGTTATTAATTTGTTTTACGCAGATTATTTCATTTATAATTTTTCCACAATGGTATTTTCAGGCAATTCAAAAAATGAAAATAGTAACCTATATACAGTTAGGGTTAAAACTTTTATCTCTGCCTGCTATTTTTCTTATAATTAAGAATGCTGATGATTTAAATATTTACGCTTTAATTGTTTCGTTAAGTAGTATTTTAGGTGGAGTAATCGCATATTTAATCATTACATTTAAACAGCATTTAAAAGTTACATTTGTAAATTATAGAGAGCTTAAAGTTTGGTTTAAAGATGCTCTACCCTTTTTTTTAAGCACATCGGCAAGTGTTTTTAAAGAACAAAGTATCGTAATTATCATAGGTTCCTTTTTTGGAATGAAAGATGTAGCAATTTATGATTTAGCCAGTAAAATAATCATTGTACCTCGAACCATTTTTATGAGTATTAATGGAGCAATATTTCCAAAATTAATCAATAATATTGATAAAGATAAAATTAAAAAATTGATTAATCTAGAAACACTTATTTCTTTAAGTGTCATTGTTTTTATTGGGTTATTTGGAAAGTGGATTGTACAATTTATGGGAGGGATAGATATGTTATTAGCTTATCCGTTATCAATTTTATTAAGTGTTACTGTAATGACTTGGCTAGTTGTTGGAGCATATATTAGTTTTGTTTTTATTCCTAACAATAAATATTTTTTGGTTACCAAAAACCAATTAATAGCTTTAGTTAGCTTTGCTTTATATACAACTATTGGTTTATTGTTATATCAAAATATTTTAGTTTTTGGTGCTACAATGGCTTTATCTGGAATAACTGAAATAATCTATTGTATATATGTTACTAAAAGAAATAAATTATTATGAAACCAAAAGTCTCTATATTAGTTCCAATATACGGCGTAGAAAAATTTATAGTACTAACAAAAGGAGATAAAAAGGAATGGAGTAATTATTCATCTAATGTAATTTCTATACCAAATCCTCAAACTTTTGATGCTTTTGACGAAGTTTCTACATTACAATCTAAAGTAGCAATTGCTGTTGGTAGATTTGAACCTCAAAAACAGTTCGATCATCTTATAAACTTGTGGAAAGATGTTGTAAAAAGTTATCCCGATTGGATTTTAAAGCTGAAAGGATCTGGTAGCGAAAAGCAAAACTATTTAGATTTAATCTCAAAATATCATTTACAAAACAATGTGATCATTGAAGACGCCTCTCATGATATGATTAATTTTTACAAAACCGCATCAATTTATCTGATGGCATCTACATTTGAAGGGTTTTCTCTAGTAATGTTGGAAGCATTGGAACTTGGTTTGCCTATAGTTGCTTATGATTGTAAATACGGACCTTCAGAATTAGTAGAAAATAAAAAAACAGGGTTCTTAGTTGCTTTGAATGATAAAACAACATACTTAAATAATATCTTAAAGCTTATTGAAAATGAGGATTTACGAATAGAGATGGGGATAAATGCAAAGTTGAAAGCTAAAAATTACCAATTGGAGAAGATAATGAATAAGTGGGATGTATTGTTTAAAAGCTTAAAAAATGATTAAGAAAATTTATTTAATACAGGCCCATCAATATCCACATCAGTTATTGAGAATGATAAATAGTTTACAAGATACTGATGTAGTATTTTATATTCATATTGATATCAAATCTGATCTTAATTTGTTTACTTCAGTTATTAAAAGTGATAATGTATTTTTTATTAAAGATAGGGTAGATTGTATTTGGGGAGATTTTTCTCAGGTTAAAGCTACATTGAACTTATTAAAAAACACTTTCGATGGTAAGTATAATAATAAAGTATTAGGAACCTACGAATGGATAAAGGATTTAGAATATATCAAGTTTGTTAATAATATAAAAGAAGCTAAGGTCGCATTCAATCAACTTACTACACTTACTAATTACACAGTTTACGACAACGAATTATTAAAAGGTAAATTTGCACCATTAGTTGAACAATTAAAAAATTAGGGTTTATGAATATTTTTAAATACTTTAAACGAAAAAAAGCCCCAATTAAATATTTATCTGATACAAAGTATAATGAAAAACCATTTTCTATCATCAGCAATAATTGTTGGGGTGCTGAAATTTATAAGGACTTAGATAAGCCATTTAATACACCATTTATTGGACTTTATTTTTATGCGCCAGATTACATAAAACTATTAGAGAATTTCAATTATTATTTAGATCTGCCCTTGAAGTTTAGTAAAAAGTCCAAATGGAGAGAGAATGTTCATTATCCTATTGGACTTTTAGGTGATATCGAAGTCCATTTTATGCATTATCAAAGTGAAGAGGAAGCATTGGATAAGTGGAATAGAAGAACTCAACGATTACTTTCAGAAAACAGTGATAATTTTTTCTTTAAGATTGATGATCGAGATGGTTGTACAGAAGAAATCATTCATAAGTTTCATCAACTTCCTTATAAAAATAAAATTTCATTTTCTATTCACGAATTCGACAATGAAAATCATATTAAGATATATGAATCTGAAAATGGAAAAACAGTGCAAGATGGAATATTATTGTATAATATTACTAATAAATATGTTGATCTTATCCATTGGTTGAATGATAATGAAATTAAAAAAGTATAGATGACTGAAAATCCGCTAATATCTGTTATTGTCCCTATTTACAAGGTCGAGGAGTATCTGCAAGAATGTGTAGATTCAATCATTCAACAAACTTACCCGAATTTAGAGATTATTTTGGTCGATGACGGCTCTCCCGATCGTTGTGGCGAAATTTGCGATGCTTATGCAAAGCAGGATGCTCGTATTTTAGTAATTCGCAAAGAAAATGGAGGATTATCAGATGCAAGAAACGCCGGTTTAGATATATCAAAAGGAGAATATATAGCTTTTGTAGATAGTGATGATTTGGTACATCCACAGTTTATAGAAATTCTTCACAAAAATATTGGTGATGCTGATATGATTTTCTGTGATTTATTGAAATTTAGTGATGAGAGTGAATTAAATATTGCTGGTGTTGAAGGGGACGTTAAAGAATTTGACCAAATTTTTATGCTTGAACACATTACTGATTTTAGAAATCCACTAGTAATAGTAGCTTGGAATAAATTATATAAAAAGAAACTATGGGAAAGTGTTAGATATCCAAAGGGTAGGATTCATGAAGATGAATTTGTAATCCATGAACTATTAGATAAATGTAAAAAAGTAAACTTCATTGATAGTAAATTGTATTATTATAGACAGCGAGAAGGAAGTATTATGAATGATAAAAATAAGTTTTTATTGAGTAAAAATCATTTAATTGATGCTAAAAAAAATAGGAAAGACTTTTTTGAAAATAAAGGACTTGATCAGGTAGCTATTTTAATTGATAAAGAAATTCAAAATACTTATTTAGAGGTTTTGAAAAATATGAATTACAAACAGCTTCCCAATGAATATACTACATATTTAAGTGAGAATTTTAATAAATTTTCAATAAAGCAAAAGATAAAATATTTCATCTATAAATTTGGATTACATGGAAAATAAGATAGAACTAAGTATTATAATTCCAGTTTATAATGTAGAAAAATATATAGTAAATTGCTTAAAATCAATATATTCAAATAGAGGGCATAACTTGATTTTTGAGGTAATTCTTATAAATGACGGTTCAACAGATAATTCTTTAAAACATATACACGATTTTATTAATGAATTTAATTATAAAAATCTGAAATTAATTTCTCAAGAAAATAGAGGGGCTAGTGAGGCAAGAAATAAAGGGTTAGATAATTCTAAAGGAGAAAATATTTGGTTTATAGATGCAGATGATTACATAGAAAAAGATTCATTATCTACAATAGAGAATCATCTAGAATCGCCAGATTCTGATTATATCTTAAAATTTAATTATAATGTGATAAATAATGAAAAAATAATAAAAAATAGGTATAATCATTTAAGAGAAATTCCTTTATATTTTGAAGGTTATGAGTTTGTATTAAGACATAACCCATCATTTTTATGGACTACAATTTTAAAAAGTAGTATTATAGAACAATATAATTTACGGTTTATAAAAGGAATAAAAAATATTGAGGATTTAGAATTTAATACGCGTTATTTTTATTATTACAATAAAGTAAAGCAGATAGATAAAGTTCTTTATAATTATGTGGATAATGGAAACTCTACTTCAAGATTTATTTCAGACAGTCATCTTTTAAAGTTAGCTAATGATAGTTATATAGTTCACAAAAGTCTTAAAGAATTTTCACGTAATTTAGATGGTAATCGATTGAAAATAATTAGAACGGTTGTAAATCAATCAGTTATTGGTTTTTTTTACAGTATGTTTATACGGCCATATAAATTTAAGACAGTAAGTGTTTTTTATAACAAATATTTCGAGGAGGGTTTTTTACCAATTGATAATTTTGAAAATATGAATTTTAGAATGAAACTTTTTGGTAGATTTTTAAATTCTAAACTTTTTAAGTTTTATTTTTCTGTATTTAAAAGAAAATAAATTATGGAAGAGATTATTTACAAAAATTTATCATTAGGTCTTTTGGTCGTAGTAATATTGTTTTCTTTATTATTAATATGTGAAGATATATTTAAGAATAAAGTTTATTATAAATTCGAATGGATTTTAGTAATTATTTTCGGGATGATATATGCTTTATACTTCACTTATAGACCTATTCTAAAATACTCAGATACTGAAGTTTATATTAATCAATACAGAAATGAGATTTCTAGCCTACGTTCTGTCTTTAGTCAATCCAAAGATTTCTTTTTTTATTTGTATTCATTTCTTTCAAAAAAAATTTTTAATAATGATAGATTTTACTTTTTCTCAATTGTAGTATTGTTTTTAGGTCCTTTATTGTTATTTATAAAAAAAGTAAATTTAAGGCATCCTTTTATTTTTTTCGCTTTTTTTGTGATGTCTTTTTTCTTTGAAAGCTTAGGCGGAAACATTATTAGGCAAGGAATTGGACTAAGTTGTTTTTTAATTGGTACAGCTTTTTTTGAAACTGAAAGGAAAAAAGCGTTCTTACTTTTTACTATAGGATGTTTATTTCATATTTCTGTTATCATTCCTGTTCTTTTTTTTATAATAGCTGTATTTTATAGAAATTTAAATTTTTATATTTTTATTTATTTATTAACATCCATTATTGCAATTGCCAATTTAAATATTGTTGACTTTTTTAAGGAAATTCCTCTTTTAGGAAGTGTTTTTAGCGAAAGAGCAATTGGAAATGGAGATGGTGCTATAATTTATAAAATAGGTTTTAGACCAGATTTTTATTTATTTAATACTTTATTTATGGTGATATTTTGGCAAGTTTCTCGAAAGATTAATTTTAAATCTCTTGATGATTATGAAACTAATCTTTCCTATTTTTTTACTTACATTTTGTTGTCTTCATTTTTCTTTTTAATGTTTAGTCAGGTATATAGTGACAGATATGGAGTAATGAGTTGGATAATTATTCCTGTATTAATAATTCCTTTTTTAAAATCATTTAGAAGAAAAGTAGGAATATGGAATATTACTACATTATTTTTATTAACTGCATTAATCTCTCTTTTTTTTAAACTAAGATAAATTTGTGATATTAATATAATTTTTTAGTCCAGCAAAATACAGTAACAATAGCTTTGATTTAAAATGAAACTAACAATTTTTACCCCTACCTACAATAGAGCTTTATTATTAACAAGACTTTATAAAAGTTTAAAAAAACAATCTGACAAAAGATTTGAATGGGTTATTGTTGATGATGGTTCAATAGATAACACACAAGAACTTGTGCAATCATTTAAAAAAGAGGATAATATAGAAATTAATTATTTTAAACAAGCGAATGCAGGAAAACATATTGCAATTAATACGGGAGTTAATTTAGCAAAGGGGGAATTGTTTTTTATTGTAGATAGCGATGATTATTTAATTGATGAAGCTGTCGGAATAATTTTAAAAGATTATCAAAACTTCAAAACAATAGGAGATGATGTGGCTGGTATTTCCTACCGAAGAGGATATTCTATTGAAAAACCTATTGGATCACTCAATTTCACAAAGGTGGTTACAGAAAACGTTTTCGATTTCAGACTAAAAAGAAAAGTTATGGGAGACATGGCAGAGGTTGTGAGTACAGATGTCTTAAAAAAGTACCCTTTTCCTAAAATCAGTGATGAAAGATTTTTGACAGAAGGATTAATTTGGAACCGTATTGGTTTAAAGTATAAAATGATTTGGAAGCCTGAAATTATTTACATTGGAGAATACCAAGAAGGAGGACTTACTGATAAAAATTTCGAAATTCGTAAACAATCTCCAGAAGGTGCGCTACTTTTTTATAAAGAAATGCAAAATATGCCTATTTCCTTTGTTCAAAGAATAAGAGCAAATATTAATTATTGGAGGTTTGCTAGATATTCTAAAAGATCATTTTTTAGAAAATTTAAAGATGTGAATTTTATATATTCTGTTTTTGGTATTCCTTTAAGTTTAATTTTTTTATTGAAAGATAAATAATGAGAATCTTGCAAATTATAGATAGCTTAGCTATAGGTGGTGCCGAAAAGTTAATTGTAGAGACTGTTCCACTTTTAGTTGCAAAAGGGAATCAGGTTGATGTGGTCTTATTAAATGGAGAAAAAACGCATTTATATAAAGAATTAGAAGCATTAAATTGTTGTACCATTTTTACATTGGGGACATCTTACTATAACCCAATTTATATTTTAAAATTAATACCTTTTTTTTATAAGTATGATGTTGTTCATGTGCATTTATTTCCTGCCCAATATTTTGCCGCTATTGCTCGTTTGTTTTGTTTTAAAAAAGTAAAATTATTTTTTACGGAACATAATACATCGAATCGACGTTTGGAGAATAAGAAGTTTCGATTAATAGAAAAGTTAATTTATGCGTGCTATGATAACGTAATTTGTATTACAGAAGAGGTTAAATCTGTGTTAAAAGAAAAACTGAATTTAAGCAATAATAAACTTTTAGTCATTGAAAATGGAGTGAATTTGAATAATGTAAATACGAGTATTAAATACAATCGTGAATTATTCAATTATTCAGTAAATGATAAGATTTTAATCATGGTTGCTGGTTTTAGAGAACAAAAAGATCAAGATTCTGTTATTAAAGCTTTAAAATTATTACCCGAGGATTATAAGTTACTATTAATAGGTGATGGGGCTAGACGACCAATTTTAGAAGATCTAGTTGAAACATTACAGTTACAAGATCGGGTAACATTTTTAGGAATACGTAATGACGTGTATGCGCTGATGAAAATGTGTGACATTGCTATATTAAGTTCTCATTGGGAAGGTTTTGGATTGGTAGCTGTAGAAGCTATGGCAAGTGGAATTCCTTTAATTGCATCTGACGTAAATGGTTTAGCACAAGTGGTAGATGGTGGAGGTCTACTTTTTGAACCAAGCAATGTAGAGGATTTAATTTCTAAAATCTTAAAATTAAATGATCCATTTTTATATCAACAGACAATAAACAATTGTTTAGAAAAATCTAAAAAATATGATATTAATTTAATGGTTGATGAATTAATAAATCTTTATGATGAAAACTAAAATTATTCGTACTTCTACTGTACCTATTTCATTAAACATTCTTTTAAAAGGTCAACTTAAATTTTTAAATCAAACATTTCATATAATAGGTGTCTCCTCTGCAGGTAAAGATTTAATAGAAATACAAAATAGAGAAGGTATTCCAACTCATTCGGTAGAGATGAAAAGAGGAATTAGTCCTATTAAAGACTTTGTTTCTTTAATTAAGCTTTTTATTGTTTTTAAGAATGAAAAACCAGCCGTAGTTCATTCAATTACACCTAAAGCAGGTTTGTTGACGATGCTAGCTGGAAAATTAGCAGGTGTGCCTATACGAATGCATACGTTTACAGGACTAATTTTTCCTACGCGTACAGGTGCTATGCAAAAGTTGTTAATTAAAATGGATCAATTATTATGTTTGTCAGCAACCCATATTTATCCAGAAGGTAATGGAGTAAAGAATGATTTGATTTCTTATAAAATTACGTCTAAACCTCTTAAAGTGATTGCAAATGGAAATGTGAACGGTATTGATTTGGATTTTTTTTCTAAAGAACATTTTTCAACAGAACAGTTGCTTGACTTGAAAGAAGAATTAGGTATTCAACCCAATGATTTTGTGTTTGTTTTTGTAGGACGATTAGTGGGAGATAAAGGAATTAATGAGCTGGTGGCAGCTTTTAAGGAACTAGAAACTAGAAATCAGGAATCTAGCACTCTAGTCTCTAATCCCAACCCCCTAGTCTCTAGTCCCCAGTCTCTAGTCCCTAGTCCCCAGTCTCCAGTCCCTAGTAAAGTTCCTAAACTCTTATTAGTAGGTCCATTAGAAACAGAACTTGATCCTTTAAAGGAGGAAACGTTAAAAGAAATAGAGCTAAATAAAAATATCATTTCGGTTGGTTTTCAAAAAGATGTTCGTCCTTATTTCGCAATTTCGAATGCGTTAGTATTTCCAAGTTATCGTGAAGGATTCCCGAATGTAGTAATGCAGGCAGGAGCAATGGAATTACCAAGTATTGTAAGCAATATTAATGGGTGTAACGAAATTATAGTTGAAGGAGAAAATGGTACGATTATTCCTGTAAAAAATGCAGAAGCAATTACAGTAGCTATGCAAAAGTTGATGGAAGATAAAGACTATTACTTAAGTTTAAAGAATAATGCTCGCCCAATGATACAATCACGTTATGAACAATCACTTGTATGGAACGCCTTGTTAGATGAATATAATATGTTGATTAAAAAATTGGATATCAAGAATTAGATATTAGAAACTAGAAATCAGTGATCAGAAACTAGACTTTCTAATCTCTAGTTCCTAGTCCCTAAAATAAAAGATATGAAAACGCATAAGGACTTAGATGTTTGGAAAAAATCAGTCGATTTTGTTACTGATTTATACAAGGTAACTCAAGATTTTCCTAAAGGAGAACTTTATGGCTTGACATCACAAATGAGAAGGGCAGCTGTTTCGATTCCAAGTAATATTGCTGAAGGTAGTGCACGTCAAGGAAATAAAGAGTTAGTCCAGTTTTTATATATTGCATTAGGTAGCGTTGTAGAATTAGATACTCAACTTATTATTGCACGAAATTTAATCTATATTAACGAAGAAGAATTTATTCAATTAATATCAAAACTAGAAGAAATAGGAAAAATGTTAAACGGTCTAATTAATTACAGAAAATCAAAGCTTTAGTCCCTAATCTCTAGTCTCTAATCCCTAGTCCCTAATCCCTAAAATTATGTACAAAAACTTTTTTAAAAGACTTTTCGATTTCATCATCGCTTTTGTTGGGTTGATTATTTTATCGCCACTATTTATCGTAGTGATGATTGGCTTGTACTTTGCCAACCAAGGCAAGCCTTTTTTCTTTCAAGCACGTCCTGGACGAAATGAACGAATATTTAAAATCATCAAGTTCAAAACCATGAACGATAAAAAAGATGCACAAGGAAATTTGTTGTCGGATGCCGAACGATTAACACCAATTGGTGCATTTGTTCGTAAAACGTCATTGGATGAAATTCCTCAGTTGATCAATGTTTTAAAAGGAGATATGTCTTTAATAGGTCCAAGACCCTTATTGCCACAGTATTTGCCTCTATACAATGAAGAACAGAAGAAACGTCACTTAGTACGACCTGGTATTACGGGTTGGGCTCAAGTCAATGGAAGAAATGCCATTTCGTGGAAAAAGAAATTTGAATTGGATGTATGGTATGTAGAGAATGTATCATTTGCTACAGATGTTAAGGTGTTTTTTAGTACCTTCAAGAAGGTGTTTCGATCGGAAGGAATTTCTCAAGACGGTCAAGCAACCATGGAAGTTTTTAACGGAAAAAATTAGTAAATGAAAATTGTAAAATTATTAACAAAAATAAATGAAACAGGATTAACAACGAATACTCTTGATTTAACAGAGGCATTCGTTAAAAAAGGTCATGATGTTACAGTTTTAATCGGTAGATCGGAACATTATAATGAAGGTTTAAAATATTTAGAGAAAAGATTTGAAAATTCAGGAGCAAATATAATTTGGTTTGATAAAGTTTACAAATCAGGAATGAAAGATAAAATATTATCTACGTTATTTATTTTAAAAAAACTTTTATTTATAAAATCAGATATCATACATGCGCAGTCACCTTATTTATCTTTTATTCCATGGATTTTAGGGAAAAAATTTGTTTCAACTATTCATGTTGCAGATTTACCTAAAAAATTAGAATATAAAAATGCAGATAAAGTTATTGCAATAAGTAAAGAGACATATAATTATGCCATTAATCATTTTAATTATAAACCTTCACAAATAGAAATGGTATATCATGGTGTATCAGAAAGATATTCTATAAGTTCTCCTGATGCTCATATTGATAATTTAAAAACTAAATATAATATTCCTAAGAATAAGATTATTATTGGAATAGTATCTAGTATTGAGAAACGAAAAGGTCATGATATTTTATTAAACTCTATTAAAAGATTAAATGAATTAAATGAAAATATCTTTTTAGTATTTGTTGGGTCCTATAAAAGTTCAGATGAGGAAGGGTGGCTCGAAAATGAAATTAACAATACAGATTTAATCGACAAAGTATGTATTGTTCCTTATCAAGATCCAAAGCCTTTTTATGATATGATGGATATATTTGTATTACCTTCAAGATTAGAAGGATTTGGTTTAGTCGTAATCGAAGCAATGTTATCAAATTGTTGTGTTGTGCGATCAGATACTGAAGGTGCATACGATCAAATTTCTCATGGGGAAACTGGATTTATCTTTAAAAATGAAAATATAGAAGAACTAAAATCTATTATAGAGCATTTAATCAAAGATGAATCACTACGAGAAAGGGTTGCCTTAAATGGTAAGAAGTTCGCACTTAATAATTTTACCTCTGATATAATGGCCGATAATACTTTAAAAGTTTACCAAAAGGTAATTGATTTAAAATAATGTAATGAATAATAACATACTTATAACATCAGCAGGACAAAGAGTTTCCTTAGTCAAAGCTTTTCAAACTGAGATAAAAGAATTAAATAAAGCGAATAAGGTTTATACTGTTGATTTAAATCCTGTTTTAGCACCGGCATGTCATATTTCTGATGGTTATAGAACTGTGAAAAGAGTAACAGATGCTAACTACATTTCTGAACTTATTCAAATTTGTAAAGAATTAGAAATAAAAATAATCGTTCCTACAATTGATACGGAATTATTGGTTTTGGCAGAAAGTAAAGACTTATTTTTGAATGAAGGTATAACTCCTATTGTTTCATCTCTTGATTTTGTACAAGCCTGTAGAGATAAACGAATTATCAATGAATTTTTTGTAAAAAATAATATTGATATCCCACAAGATTTAGATAAAAATAACCTTTCATTTCCATTATTTATCAAACCTTATGATGGTTCGTTGAGTAAAGATACTTTCTTGATTGAAAATGAATCTCAATTAACAGATTATCATTTCGAAAATCCGAAGTTGATGTTTATGGAATATATTGATCATGCTAAACATGATGAATATACGGTAGATACCTACTATGATAAAAATGGTAATTTAAAATGTATAGTTCCTCGTAAACGTATTTTTGTTCGTGCGGGTGAAGTTAATAAAGGAGTTACACACAAAAATGAAATTGTTTCTTATGTTAAAGAGCGACTTTCTCATATAGAGGGTGCTATAGGATGTTTAACAATGCAATTTTTCTTTAATCAAGAAACAAAACGTATCATTGGAATTGAGATAAACCCTCGTTTTGGAGGAGGTTATCCACTGAGTTATTTAGCAGGAGCTAATTATCCTAAATATTTGATTGAAGAATATATTTTAGGAAAAATGATTGATTATACTGAAAATTGGGAGAATAATTTATTAATGCTTCGTTATGATGATGAAGTTTTAGTTCGTAATTATGAAGGTTAAATATATCATTTTTGATCTTGATGATACATTAATGTACGAAATTGATTTTCTCAAATCTGCATATAAAGAAATCTCAACTTTAGTTGAGAAAGAAAATCAAGAAGAATTATATAATGTAATGTTATCAAAATATCAAAAAGGAGAGAATGTTTTTAATTTTTTGATTGATAACTATCCAGAATTCTCCAAAGAGTTATTGTTGGAAGTATATAGAAATCATTTTCCAACTATTGATTTAAATGAGGGAGCAGATAACCTTTTGAAAGAAATAAAAGCTAAAGATTATAAATTAGGTTTGATAACAGATGGTAGATCTATAACACAACGAAATAAACTAAAGGCATTAGGGATTGAAGATTTATTTGATAAAATAATTGTTTCAGAAGAGTTTGGTTCAACAAAGCCTGATGAGCGTAACTTTAAAATATTCCATGAAAATGATATCGATGATTATTTTTATATAGCAGATAATCCTAAAAAAGATTTTGTTAGTCCAAATAAATTGGGCTGGACAAGTATTTGTCTCTTAGATCAAGGAAGTAATATACATTCACAAAATTTTAATATAGAAGAAGATTTTTTACCAAAAATTAAAATAAATAGTTTAAGTGAATTATTAAAATTATAATGACACTATCCCACGAAGTGTG
>NZ_DJDM01000046.1:0-10106 GCF_002431085.1 Empedobacter sp. UBA5924 | reverse complement strand
TCAAAATGCACAACGGGTATTCTATTGTATCGTATTCCAAATAAAAGTAGTGGATAGAATCATTATAAAAAATATTAGTTTTCCCTCTTAAACTGTAATTATCATCAAATAAATCTTGATTGGATTCTATTGCTGAAATTGTATTTTGATAATCAATTTTCTTAGAACAGCTTATTGTTTCTATAATAAATATGCTAATAAGAAGTTTTCTCATTCTGTTTAATATGATATACAATACGTTAATATGCATATTTTTAAACAAAAAAATCCCTCAATTTCTTGAAGGATTTTAAATTTTATTTGATCGAAAAAATTAATTACAACCACTCATCATCATCTTCTGAATCTTCTAATTCAGCATCGATGAATTGAATATAAAATGCAACAATTTCTCCTTTTTCATTGTATCCAAAGTAAGCGGGATAAATTCCTTCACCAAAACCAGCTTGAAAAATTGGCGATTTGAATTCTGTATTTGGAATTGTCCAATTGATCCAATCTCCTTCTTCTGATTGATATTTCGGATTATTTTTAGCGTTTTCTACAAATAATGCATTGAAATAATCATCATATAAATTTACATCACCTTTACTTTCGAATTCATCAATAAACTTTACAAAAGAATCTTTTGCTTCTGCATCAACAATTGTTGCTAAACCACTTTCAATAGAAAAACCAAAATATTCTCCTTCTTGTAATTCGTCAATCAACTCAATTCCTTTCATTGCTTCTTCATAACGAACAGGTTTTTCGTTTGTAAAAGCAACTTTGATACAACCAATCAAATTCTCAACATCACCATCGTCTTCAAATTTTACGATGCTTGCAGTTACAGGAAAATTACCTTTTGGCGTTTCAAGGAAATAAGGATCTTTGTCCATTGATAAATATTCACCCAAAGGATCATTTACAAAGATTTTACCTGATGGTAAAGAAACTTCTCCCATTTCGATTTGGTCGATTTCTACACCTCCAATTTCTTTATCTGTAAAATATTTTTCTAAATCATTAGGAGCTAAAGTGAATTCTCTTTTAGATTCCCAAGTTTTTAACCATTCTGCTGTTGGTTGCATAAATTATTGTTTTTAAGTGGTACAAAATTACATTAAATAATGAGAGTAACTCAACTTTTATATGTTAGTGAAAAATTAAATTATTTTAAATTTTTTCTCAATTCGTTCTTATCAATATCATATTCTAAATGCATGATCGAAATTAAATCATCTTCAGAAAGTAAATTGTTTTTGTAATATTGAATTAAAAATGATTCGATTTTAGAAAATTCATTTAACGATTTTTGTAAAAAATAAGCTTCAATAAATTGATTATCTTTTGTTTTTAATGTAATCAAATTACTAATTCCGTGCGAACCTTCTGAATTTTCGAACTCACCAAATTCTTTTACAGCTTTTCCTTTGTAATCTTCATTATCAATGACAATAGAAAATAAATCGTTGATTGAAAAAGTTTGATCCTTTACAGAAATCGTATCTTTTGTAAATGTCAATTTTCCATCAAAATTACCTTTCAATTCTGTCGAAGGTCGCTTAAAATAACCATTCCAATAAGCAACAGCTGTTGCTAAAAGTCCAATAAAAATGTAATAATATATTTGATTTTTAAAAACTTTCAGTTCCAAAAACACAAAACTAATTACAGTAACAGCGAGAAATGATAAGATTACTTTTGCAATCTGTTTATTATTTTTTTTAGGTTTTTCTGGTACAAAAATTTCAAAACTATAACTATCCATGTGCTATTTCTTTACGAACTCTACTTAAACTTTCGGGTGTGATGCCTAAATACGAAGCAATCATCCATTGTGGTATGCGAGAGAGTTGATTTGGATAAAGACGCATAAATTCTAAATAACGAGTCTTTGCAGATGCACCAAGTAACAAATTAATACGATCTTGTAAACTACGTACATGATTTTGAATTAATTTATTTTGAGCAGCTAAATAATTTGGATTTAATCGTGTGATTAAATCATTCAATTTTTCATTCAATAAAATAACGGTAGAATCTTCTATTGCTTGAATATAAAATTTTGATTGTTGCTTACAAAAAGCACTATTTCTATCACTTACAATCCAATTTTCTGTTCCGAATTGTAAAACATGTTCTTTTCCGTTTTCATCTATTGTATAAGAACGAATAACGCCAGATTCAACAAAAAAATAATCTTCGGAATATTCACCAGGTTCTAAAATAAATTCATTCTTTTTGATGTGTTTTACCACCAAAAATTTTTCAATTTTTGCCCATTGTTCATCTGTGAGATCAATAATATTTGATAAATGTTTTTTATAATTTTCCATTTGTATAGGAGTATGCAACAAATTTAAGAGAAATTAATCAATAAAATTGTATCAATATTTGTTACAATTGAAAATTTTGTACTAAATTTGTCCCATCGATTTAGAGAAATGAATAATTTAAGATTTGCAACGGCGATTCATATTTTAGTTTTGACTGAAAAATTTAAAGGACAATTAATTACTTCTGATTTTATTGCTGGAAGTATTAATGTGAACCCTGTTGTGGTTCGTCGTGAAATAAAATTCTTGAAAGAAGCAGGTTTTATCGATTCGAAAAAAGGTAAAGAAGGAGGAATTTATTTAGTTAAAAATTCTGCTGATATTTTGTTAGGTGATGTGTATAAAATTGTCAATCAAGAAAATGTTTTTGGACGAATGAATCATACCAATCCAGAATGTCCAGTTGGTAAACAAATGAATGACAATCTTGAAAGATTATTTGATAATGCTGAATCAGATTTAATTAAATCGTTAAATCATAAAACTTTAAAACAATTTTCTGATGAATTTCAGTAAAATTTTTTATCTTTAAATGTAACAAAATTAATTACAATATAAAATTAAATAAAATGAGAGTAGCAGTAATTGGAGCAACAGGTTTTGTAGGCTCACATATCGTAGAAGAATTGGTAAATAGAAATCAATCTATCAAAGCATTTGCACGAAATACTGACAAGGTTTTAGATAGTAAAAATGTAGCAAAAGTGGCGTTAGATGTAAACGATGTACAGGCTTTGGCGACAGATTTGAAAGGTGCTGATGTAGTTGTAAGTGCATTTAATGCAGGTTGGGCAAATCCAAATATTTATGAGGATTATTTGAAAGGTGCAAAAGCAATTGAAGAAGCAACTAAATTAGCTGGTGTAAAGCGTTTGATTGTTATTGGTGGAGCGGGAAGTTTGTATGTGAATGATCAAAAAGAATTACAAATTGTAGACACACCAGATTTTCCTGAACAAATAAAACAAGGCGCTTTGGCAGCGAGAGATTATTATAATATCTTGAAACAAGATAATGAGTTGGATTGGACAATGTTTTCTCCAGCGCCAGAAATGCATCAAGGAACATCTGGAGAGCGAAAAGGAACATATCGTTTAGGCAATGATGTACCAGTTTTCAATGCAGAAGGGCGTAGTATTTTGTCTGTGGAAGATGTTGCAGTGGTGATTGCAGATGAAATAGAAAATGCAAATCATATAAAAAGCAGATTTACAGCAGCTTATTAAGATATTTGAGTAAATTTACAATAAAATTATTTTTATAGGACAATTTTTTGTTTTTGGTACGGTTTGTGAAAATCAGATAACAAATACAAGAATAATGAAATTGTCAATCGCAATAGGAAGTTTAATCCTAAGTTTAGGATTTGTTCTAATATGCTCTTTTCTAAATCTTGGTGTATTTTTTAATCAACTACTTGGAGTAGTTTTTCTGTTCTGTAGTTTGTTTATGGGGTATTTAGGTTTCGTCAATTTATTTGATTACCTAAATCATTCAAGATTATTAAATAAAGGAGTAAAAGTAAAAGCACATATTATTGAAATAAAAAGAGGTTTATTAGGAGAAAATCATTTGCCAGATTATATAGTTGAAGTCTTTTATAAACATCCTAATAATGAGAAAATTTACTATACAGAGTTTGAATATTTTGGAGATGTTAATGCAAATGAGATTTTAAAAAAAGGAAAAGATGTCGATATCTTAATCGATCCTCAAAATCCAGAAAATATATATTATAAAAATATAATTTAAAAAAGGCTGTCCTAACAAATAGACAGCCTTTATTATTTTTATTAGGATAAAAACTATTGTTTGATATACGTTTTATTTCCGTTATCGTTGATATAGTATTTTCCACCTTTTGGTCCTACATAAACTTTGTGTCCATTGTAAGTCCCTGCAGTAGTTGTTTTAGCTACAGTCGTTTTTGTTTCTTTTTTTGGAGTAGTCGTTTTCTCCACTTTTTTTTCTGAAGCTACTTTTTTGTCATTGACTGTTTTAGCAGTTGCATCAGTTTTCTTAGTTGTAGTTGCTTTTACATCCTTTTTTGTTTCTGTTACTTTTTTATCAGTTGTAGCCTTTGTTTTTGCCATTTCTGTTTTAGCAGTTTTAGTTGGAGTTTTAGTTTGAGCAAATGCTACAGTAGATCCAGTAAATGCAAATAAGCTAAGCGCGATAGCTGTTTTTTTAATTAAATTCATTGTAATTTGGTTTTGAATTGTTATTTATATTCAGTTAAAATTTCTATTCAATATTAAATAAATTATCCACCAAAACAACCAAAATAAACTTAAGATTAGCTTAAGAATAATTATTTCAAATGATCCAATAACATTTCTGCTGTCGCTGGGTTTGTAGCTAATGGGATATTGTGTACATCGCACAGTCTCAGTAACATATTTACATCTGGTTCGTGCGGATGTTTTCCCATCGGATCTCTAAAAAAGAAAACCATATCTGTTTTTCCTTCTACAACTCGAGCGGCAATTTGCGCGTCACCACCAAGAGGACCAGATAGATAGCGCGTTACTTTTAGTCCAGTTTGCTCTGCATACTTTCCTGTAGTCCCTGTAGCAATAAATGTGATATTATTTTTGTTTAAAGCTTCTTTATGTTTCATTAAAAAATTGACCATTTCAGCTTTTTTTCCATCATGAGCGATCAATGCTATTTCCATATATTTTTTCTATTTAATCTAAAATCTTACTTTTGTACAAAGTTAGCAGAACAATCTTAAATAACGAGTTGTTTTAAGAATTATAAATAGTATACGACTATGAAATTTAATTTATTAACAGTAAAAGAAATTGTAAAATTAACGGCTGATGCTGTTCAAATTTCGTTTGATGTTCCTGAGGAATTACACGAAGAATACAATTTTTTACCTGGACAATATATCACTCTTAATATTAATGGAGAACGAAGAGATTATTCTTTGTGTGAATCTCCTAATGATAAAAAATGGAGCATTGGGGTTAAATCTCAACCAAATGGAAAGATTTCTTCTTATTTAGCAAATGAACTAAAAGTTGGTGATCAATTGGAAGTTTCTACACCAAGTGGACGTTTTACAATTCCAACAAAACCAAACGAAAAACGTACGTTATTAGCTTTTACGGCGGGTAGTGGAATCACGCCAATTATGAGTATGTTAGAGTTTACTTTGCAGACTGAAGAATGGGTAAATTTTCATATTTTTTATGTAAATAGAGATGAAAACTCAATCATGTTCAAAGAGCGTTTGACAGAATTGAAACAAAAATATCCAAACAATGTTTTTATTCATCATTTCTATACGCGTCAAGATCAAGAGAATTTTATTTACAACGGACGAATTGATGAGAAGAAGTTTGATTTAATTTTGAATCAAATTATTGATATCAATGAAGTCGATGAAGCAATGGTTTGTGGACCAGAAGAAATGATTTTGACTTTAGCGAAGAAAATCAATGAAGCGGGAATTATCGAGAAACATATTCATTTCGAAATGTTTAATCCTTCAGTGAAAACAGAAGATATTTTTACAAAACATGACGAAGGACCTCAAACGGTTCAAGTTACTGTAACACTTGATGGAGAAACTTCTGAAGTGACTTGGGATAGAGGAAAAAATTTGATTGATACAATGTTAGACGCTGGTATTGATGCGCCTTATTCATGTAAAGGTGGTGTCTGTTCGTCTTGTATGTGTAAGATAACGGAAGGCGAAGTGCATATCGGAGACAACTATGTATTAACAGATTCTGATTATGAAGAAGGAATGACGTTAGCGTGTATTTCTCGTCCAAAAACAGCTACTTTAGCAATTGATTTTGACGAAGTTTAAGAACAAAAAATATCTAATAAAAAAAGACGGAAATTATAAATTTTCGTCTTTTTATTTTATGATAATTTAATTTTCTTCATCAAACATTTCTTTGAATGAGACAAATTCTCTTCCAGGAAGAATCAAATTTAAAGCAACTCCAATTATAGAAGCTAAAGCCATTCCTTCTAAAGAAAATAAATCTCCAATGTGGATTGCTGCACCACCGATTCCAATGATAAGAATAACAGAGGAAATAATAAGGTTTCGTTTAATCTTGAAATCAACTTTATTCTCGATTAGCATTCTTAATCCGCTCGAAGCAATAATTCCGAATAATAAAATAGAAACGCCGCCCATAACTGGTGTTGGAATTGTACTTAATAAAGCTGAAACTTTACCACAAAATCCAAATAAAATAGCAAAACATGCTGCTCCAATAAATACATAAATGCTAAAAGCTTTTGTAATGGCTAAAACACCAATATTCTCGCCATACGTTGTGTTTGGAGGTCCACCTAAACAAGCTGCAATCATTGTTGCAATACCATCTCCTAACATCGATTTATCAAGACCTGGATCTTCGATTAAGTCTTTGTTCACGACTTTACTCAAAACTAATTGATGTCCGATATGTTCTGCGATTGGTACAATTGCGACCGGAATCATTAAGAAAATAACATACCAAGACAAAGTTGGTGTGTAATCTACAAAAGGAATGGTAAAATCTGGAATCATAAACCATTTAGCTTCTATAACAGGATTTAGGTCGACAACTCCCATCGTAATTGCAAAAAGATATCCACCAATAATTCCGACCAAAACTGGAATTACACTCAAAAAACCTTTACTGAAAATTGCTGTAATTATCGTGATAATTAAGGTAACAAAACCAATTATAACATAGGTTAAATCATATTCACCAGAAGGATTATTTGTCACCATTTTGATTGCTGTAGAAGCTAATCCCAGACCAATTACCATAATTACTGGACCAACAACAATAGGGGGTAAAAGTCTCATTAACCATTTTGTTCCTGCCGTTGCTATAAATAGTGCGACCAATGAATAAGTAACTCCTACCAAAAAACTACCAACCAAGAAACTTCCTGTCGCAATTCCACTTTCTGGGTTTGTTTCTAAAGCTTTCATTGCGATAATTGGATTGATAAAAGCAAATGAAGATCCCAAATATGAAGGGACTTTTCCTCGTGTAATTAAGATGAAAACTAAAGTTCCGATTCCACTCGAAATTAATGCAATTGCTGGAGACATTCCTGTCAAAGCAGGAACTAAAACTGTTGCACCAAACATTGCAAAAAGATGCTGTATACTTAATAATATACCTTGTCCTAACTTCGGTTTTTCGTCGATCGCTAAGATAATATTTTGGTCATTTTGTTGACTCATTTGTAAAAGAAATTGAAATTGTTTTGTTTGAATGCAAAAGTAGCTCAAAACGATTAATAAGTATAGAAATCATATAACTATTTAGCGAAATCTTGTAAATGGTTTTGGAACAATTCTATCGAAATTTGTAAGACAAAAATCAAAGAGTTATGGAAACAAAAGAATTAAAATTCAAAACAAATATAAATTGTAGTGGTTGCGTGAGCAAAGTGAAACCTTTTTTAGATAAGTTAGATGGTTTAGAAGCTTGGGAAGTTGATACTGATAATCCAGACAAAGTTTTGTCTGTAAAAATTAATCAAGCAACAGACGAAGAAATTATTGATACAATTGAGGAAGTTGGTTTTTCAGCTGAATTAATTGAGGAATAGATATTTTTTTAGGTAGAATGACTTATTTTTTGTGATAGTTTAAGTCAATATAATCTCAAGTTAATCTTGTGTTGACTTGAGATTTTTTATTTTTTCGAAATTGTAGAAAGAAAAGTACGCCCATAGCAAGTTGAAGAATAAATAATAAAATAATCCAAGTATTCATTTTTGCTGCAAAATCAGATAATTGATTGTACATTACATCATATTTATCTACCGAAGTTTCAGCTATATTTTTCACAAACTGTATATCGTTCGATTTTTCAATGAGCATAATTTGTTCACCTTTATAACCTTCATTTTTATTCGGAACAACTTCAATTTGATTAGCGCTTACAAAAAACAGAAAAATACTAATGATTGTAGATAAAAATAATAGAAAATAATTGATGTATTTCATGAGTTAGATTATGTTTTGCAAAGATACACTAACTTTTATTAGCTTGTTGTATATGCGCCAAATGATGATTGCAATTCCAAGCATAAATCGCAAGATTTGTTTACTGATGACGAAATTTTTTGTCCCAATCACTTTCAACAAAAGAATTTAACAAAGTAACCCAACGTTGATGCAGCCTTCAGAACGATATTATTGTTCGAATTTAGGTTCTGAAAGAGAGGTGATTTCATTCTGAATTTTTTGTGGAAACTCACGAATTGTTAAAATTCATCATTCAATAGATTCTTTGTTAAATGATGTTGAAATTTCAAATTTTCTAGTGTTTTCATATTGTTCTTAAGTTTAAGAAATTTTTACAACTTTACTGATAAAAATTATTCTATTTTGTTAAAACAAGTCACTAACTTTGCAACTTCAAAAAATAATTGTGCAAACCAAACGCATCATAAAATTTGTCACGATACTGATTATTTTTATAATTCAGTTTCTGTTTTTATTTTCGATAATGAACGAAAGAATAGAACATTATCTTGTTCCTTACATTATTGCTGCAATTTGTTTACTTTTGATTGTGGTTTACCGCAAGTTTCCACTGCATCATCACGAATATTCTTTTGATCGTAAAACTTTGGTTTTATGGATTCCTATTGCAGCAATAATTACATATTTGATCAATAATAAATTAGGTTTAGGCGGTGTTTTTTCTGCAGGAATTATAGGAACTTTAGGTTCTTTTTTAACGAAGTTTAATTCTCGTTCAGAATATCTAAAACAAATTGCAGGACCAATTTATTGTGGTGCTTTCATTGGGATGACTTCGCTTGATTTTCAGTATGTTTATTGGATGATTATTTCGGCTGGAGTTTTTACTGCCTTGTTATTTTTTGCTACAAAATCTTTATTTGTTGGTGTGGGTGGAAAGCTAGGAACATTAGCATTTATAGGCGTTTTGTTGAGTATGTTGTTGTTTAAATTAATTATTGGCTAATGATTATTGAATTTTTAATATTAATGATGTTTTCAATAATTGCTTCATTAACAACATATGAATTAAACATTCGTTTCAAACAAGGTCCAGTTCGTGCCTCTGCAATGATTGCAATGATTGTCGGTGGATTTTTCTATTTTTTTCCAACAATTTTACCAGAGTTTTATACCAAAAATATTCCGTTGTATGTAATTGGCGGAACTTTCATTGGAATGGTATCATCAACCATAAATATTAGTTATTTTTCGTTAGTTTTTTCTCCAATTTTATTTGCAGTTTTATTGCATTATACGAGCAAAATTTTCAATGGTTATGGAGGGGCATTAGGTACAACTGCTTGTATTTCGTTGATGTGCACAATGGCATTTCCTATTATCACAAAAAATAAAAAGGTAACATATGGTTATCGTCTAATTCGAATTATTTTTAAGAAAAGAAAACGTAAGAAAATTATTAAACGAAAAGTTTAATCAAAACAATTGAAAACAATCTCTCCCAGTATTTTACTTTTCCAATAATTGATCTGTTTAATTTCTGATTCACCTAATAATTCTAAATCAGAAATGTTTACTTTTTTATTTAATTCTTTTGGATTTAGAAGGATCAAACTTGAATTTACTTCGGCTTTTAATTGTGAAATTAATTCAATAGGAAAGTCAATAAATTTCAAATCAAAGCATCTATTTTTTTCTACACAAGCAAAGATTAAATAAGTTGAATTTACTATCAAATAAAAATTTTGTTTTGTCTTTTGATAATTAATTTTAATTTGATAAAAGTTAGAAGAATCAACCCGTTGTGCATTTTGATT